>NZ_CP013655.1:1937463-1969342 GCF_001465345.1 Enterococcus rotai
CCCAAGCTCTACTCGTTTGTAAAAATTAAACATAAAGATCAAAAACTGCAATTTCCGGTGGTACTCTAAAACGTGCCGGAATTTTTGTTGTACCTAAACCTGTATTAACATACAAAGTTGTCTCATTAGCTAAACTATAAAAGCCATCATAATATTTTTCGGCCAGCGCATTTTTGATTGTAAAAAAAGGTAGTTTAACTTGTCCTCCGTGACTATGTCCAGCTAAAATTAGTTGAATATCATGGTCTAATACATCATCAGCTTTATCTGGCTCATGGCTCATTAAAATCGTGTAGTCGCTTTGTCGGCCAGCTAATGTTTCTTCAATCAAGGAGTTACCTAACATAGAATCATCCAAACCGCCGATATAGACTGATTTTCCATTAGACAAAGGAACGTTGACTCCCGAGTTTTCCAATAATTGAAAACCAGATGCCGCTAAAATTTCTGGATAAGCGTGAGCCGCTCCACCGCCGTAATCATGGTTTCCCCAAACAGCATATTTTCCTAAAGGGGCTGACAAGCGATCGAATGCTGCAATAACCTCTTCAGCAGGTCCGTATTTTGCATAGTTATCAAATAAATCACCGGTGAATAAAATCATATCAGGTTGTTCATTGTTGACTTTTGTTACGATTTTTTCTAATTGTGTCGTAGAATAGTTCTCTTGAATGTGAATATCTGAGAGTTGAACAATTTTGACAGGTTTTTGTCCATCGTTAGTCCCCACTGTATAATGATGGGTAACGATTCTTTTTGGTTCTATAAAAAAGGCATAGAGGACCATGCCAATAATGGCGAATAAAAATAAGTAGACAATAGATCTTTTTTTCATTGTTGACCTCACTTTCGAATTTTACTATAACGGATATAGCTTAAAAAAAGGTAAATATCGACTAGAAAATGGAGAAACTTTAGAATAATTTAGAGGTTGTGTGTCTTCGGTGTTTTTCAAAATCATTATTTGCTATAATAAAGAAGAACTTATTTTGGAAAGAAGGATGAAAAAATGATGGTAAGAGTAAATAAATTAAGAGCATTAATGAAAAAAAATGATCTTTCAGGAATTTTAGTAACAAGTCCGTACAATTTGCGTTATTTAACAAATTTCACTGGAACAACGGGATTAGCTGTGATTACTTTAGATAAAGCCTTTTTTGTTACTGATTTTCGTTATACAGAACAAGCTGCGGCACAAGCACAAGGATTTGAAATCATTCAAAATTCTGGTCCAATCTATGATGAAGTCGTAGCAATTGCGGAAAAAGAGCAGTTAGATAATATTGCGTTTGAAGAAGCTTTTGTGAGTTTTGCAGAATACAGTTTATTAGAAGAAATCACGCCTTGCGACTTGATCCCAGTAGTTGGCTTGATAGAAGAATTGCGTGAAGTGAAAGATGAAGAAGAAATTGCAATCATTGAAAAAGCATGTAGCATTGCAGATCTTGGGTTTAAACATATCTTAACGATGATCAAACCAGGAATGACAGAAATTGAAATTGCCAACCAATTAGATTTTTACATGCGTTCTTTAGGGGCTTCTGGTGTCTCTTTTGAAACAATCGTCGCAAGTGGGGTTCGTTCTGCGATGCCTCATGGTGTGGCAAGTCAAAAAGTCATCGAAAAAGGGGATTTGATCACGTTAGATTTTGGCTGTTATTATGAAGGCTATGTTTCAGATATGACAAGAACCTTTGCCATTGGTGAACCAGATAGTAAACTAAAAGATATTTATCAAATCGTTCTAGAGGCGCAATTAAAAGTCTTAGATGAAGCAAAACCTGGTTTAACGGGTATTCAACTAGATGCGATTGCGCGTGATCATATTGCCTCTTATGGATATGGCGAAGCCTTTGGACATAGCACAGGGCACGGAATTGGGTTAGAAATCCATGAAGGTCCGAATGTTTCCTTCAGAGCAGATCAACAATTTGTGCCAGGAAATGTGATTACGGATGAACCAGGTATTTATTTAGCTGGACTTGGTGGCGTTAGAATCGAAGATGATTTATTGATCACGGAAAAAGGAAACCGTGTATTAACGCACTCACCTAAAGAATTGATCATCTTATAAAAAAATGCTAGATTAGTGAAAAAAACGGTGGGGCGCTTGGCTGTAATCAATTTTTGCATATAAACCGTTTTCGACGAATTTTCTCATAGTTTTTTTGGTAGCGAAACAAGCTAATTAATGATAAACTAGGTGTGAATGTAAACTTAGGTAGGTAAATGGGTGAAAACCTTGATGATTCAGTGAATGTTACTTACATTGTTATCTAGTTTCGCGGGCTAGCACTGCGCTCTGCTTCGATCTCATCAATTTCTAAGAGCTAAAGCTCAAAGGCTTGAAGGTCTTCGGAAAAAAGCTAAAAGTGGAACATTGTTACCTATATTATAAGGAGGATTAAAATGACTGACGAAAAAAATCTAGTAATCAATACAAAAGATTCTTTAGGCGAAATTGTCATTGCGCCGGAAGTAATTGAAGTCATTATTGGTATTGCAGCATCTAAAGTAGAAGGTGTCTACGGTATGCGTGGGACATTTGCTAATAATGTAACAGAATTTTTAGGCCGTGCTGCTCACGGTAAGGGCGTTTATTTAAGAGCAGAAGAAGAAGGCTTGAAAGTCGATATTTATTGCTATTTAAATTATGGTATTTCAGTACCTAAAGTAGCGTTAGAGATGCAAGACCGTGTGAAACAGCAAGTGTTGTTCATGACGGATATCGATTTGGTAGAAGTAAATATTCATGTCGTAGCAGTAGTTCCAGAAAAACTTCCAGAACCTGATTTTGATGAATTATTCCCAGAAGATGAGGGCGAAAATGAGTAAGCCAAGTTTCACTCGTCACGAGATTCGTGAAAAAGCGCTACAAGCGCTATTTCCTTTAGATTTTAATGTTGACTTAACAAAACAAGATGCGATTTCTTATGCATTGGAGTTAGATAATCAAGAAATTATTAGTGAAGATGGGGAAGAATTTGTCCCCACTTACTTAGATTTATTGGTGGGCGGCGTTTGTGATCGAAAAGCAGAACTAGACGAGATTATCAAAAAACATTTAGGAAATAACTGGTCGATCACTCGTATTGCTAAAATGGATCTGATTATTTTACGTATGGCTATTTTTGAAATGCTTTATGTTGGGGATGTACCTAACACGGTTGCTTTAGATGAAGCGATCGAATTAGCTAAAAAATATAGCGATGATCGTTCAAGAAAATTTGTTAATGGTGTTTTAGCCAATGTACTGAAAGATATTGATTCAAAGTAGAAATACTTTGAATCTTTTTTGTTGTGAATCACTACGACTGGCTCCGCCAGAGTAGATGATGAACAATACTTGGCGACCAAAGGGAGAGAAGTAACCTTACTAGTGAATGACTCCACTACGTTTCGGTTACAACGAATGCATCAATTTTTAAGAGCTAAAGCTCTAAGAATTGAAGGACTACGACTGGCTCTGCCAGAGTAGATGATGAACAATACTTGGCGACCAAAGGGAGAGAAGTAACCTTACTAGTGAATGACTCCACTACGTTTCGGTTACAACGAATGCATCAATTTTTAAGAGCTAAAGCTCTAAGAATTGAAGGACTACGACTGGCTCCGCCAGAGTAGATGATGAACAATACAAGGTGTACAAAGCAAGAGAAGTAATTCAAGGAGATAAAGATTATAGAGTGTTAAGACTTGCTGAAATATGCTAAAATAAAAGAATATAAACAAAAAAAGAGGAGTGGTCTTATGGGAGAGTTAATCAACGGTCGTGAACTAGCAGATAGAATGCAAGCACAAATCAAAGAAGAAGTGCAAGAACTTGAAAAAAAAAGCATTCGTCCAGGTTTAGTTGTTTTATTAGTAGGTGAAAATCAAGCAAGTCAAACGTATGTGAAAAATAAAGATTTAGCCGCAGCTAAAATCGGGATTCGCTCGAAAATCGAACGCTTGCCTGAAACGATCTCAGAAGCAGATCTATTAACTGTGATTGAACAATATAATCAAGATGCAGATTATCATGGAATACTGGTTCAATTACCATTGCCAAAACATATTGATGAAGAAAAAGTATTGTTAGCAGTTGACCCTAATAAAGATGTCGATGGTTTCCACCCCATGAACATGGGGCATTTATTTATTGGTGAACCAACAATGATTCCATGTACACCATATGGCATCATGAAAATGTTTGAAGCGTACAACATTGATTTAGAGGGCAAACGAGCAGTTGTGATTGGGCGTAGCAATATTGTGGGAAAACCAATGGCACAATTAATGATGATGAAGAATGCGACTGTTACGATCGCTCATTCAAGAACAGTTGACTTGCCCGCAGTCGCCAGAGAAGCGGATATTTTAGTCGTGGCAATTGGTCGCGGTCATTTTGTGACAAAAGAGTTCGTCAAACCGGGTGCAGTTGTAATTGACGTTGGGATGAATCGAGATGCTAATGGCAAGTTAATTGGTGATGTAAAATTCGATGAGGTTGCACCGATTGCAAGTTTTATCACACCAGTGCCAAAAGGTGTTGGACCGATGACCATTACTATGCTGATGTATCAAACGGTAGAAGCCGCTAAAAAACAAAAGTAAGGTGAGAAGATGGAGCAGCAATATTTAACAGTGACAGCTTTAACCAAATATCTAAAACGTAAATTCGATGCTGATCCATACTTGGAACGAGTTTATTTAACGGGTGAAATTTCGAACTTTCGAATGAGGCCAAATGCTCATCAATATTTTAGTATCAAAGATGATGGTGCGAAAATCTCTGCGATCATGTTTAAATCGGCTTTTCAAAAATTAAAATTCCAACCCAAAGAAGGCATGAAAGTATTGCTAGTCGGCCGGATTTCGCTATATGAAAGCGGTGGTTCATATCAAATTTATGTAGAACATATGGAGCCAGACGGAGTTGGTGCGCTGTACCAAGCGTTAGCTGAATTACGTGAGAAGTTAGGGAAAGAAGGTTTATTTGAGGGACCAAAAAAAATACTGCCGCGCTATCCTAAACGAATTGCAGTTATTACTAGTCCTAGTGGTGCCGTTATCCGAGACATTATCACCACAGTCAAACGAAGATACCCGATCGCTCAACTTGTTTTGTTTCCGACCTTAGTTCAAGGCGATAAGGCAGCAGATGATATTGTTCGCAATATTCAGCGGATAGAAGAGCTGGGGAATTTTGACACGATGATCATTGGACGAGGTGGTGGTTCGATTGAAGATTTGTGGCCATTTAATGAGGAACGAGTTGCCAGAGCGATTTATCAGGCGCAAACACCGGTTATTTCTTCAGTTGGTCATGAAACTGATGTGACGATTGCTGATATGGTCGCAGATGTAAGAGCCGCAACGCCAACTGCCGCAGCAGAGTTGGCCGTACCTGTTTTAAACGAAGAACTGCTGAAAATCAAAGAACGACAAACACGTTTAGAACAAAGTTTCCTTTACCAATTACAACAAAAAAATGAACGTTACCAACGGTTGAAAAATTCATATGTATTCAAACAGCCTGATCGTCTATATGAAGGGCAAACAATTAAACTGGATCGGATCACGCAACGCTTGACGCAATCGATGGAAACCGTTTATCATCAAAAACAACGGATAGCTCAAGAAATCATTGCGCAGTTCAAACAGCAAACACCTCAGGGGCAAATCAGAGAAGGGCAGCAGCAACTAACGTTTTTGAGTAAAACACTTCATGATCGTATGGAACAATACATGAAAGATAAAGAAAAACAATTTACTTCTGCTGTACAACAACTGGATTTGCTAAGTCCGTTAAAAATCATGGGTCGAGGCTATAGTTATACAACGAAAGAACAACAAGTAGTGAAGTCCGTCAATGAACTGAAGACAAAAGAAAAAATTCAAATCCATTATGTAGATGGTATTGTAGATACGGTGATTGAAAAAATAACACCTGCTGAAGAGGAGTAAAAAGATGGCTAAAGAAAAAGCAGTCGAAAAGACATTTGAAGAATCATTAACTGAGTTAGAAGAAATCGTTCAACGTTTAGAGCGTGGCGATGTACCTTTAGAGGAAGCGTTAGCCGCTTTTCAAGAAGGGATGGTTTTAAGTAAACAGTGTCAGGATACTTTGGAAAAAGCTGAAAAGACATTAACGAAAGTGATGACTGAAAATAATGAAGAAGTTGCCTTTGAAGAAAGTGAGGAAAATTGATGGAGGCTTTCACTGATTTTCGTAAGCAGAGTTTACCGCTTATTGAAAAGGAAATGGAAAACTTTATCGATGATTACACTGCAAATGAGCGCTTGAAAGAGGCTATGTTGTATTCAATTAGAGCCGGCGGCAAACGATTTCGCCCGTTACTTGTTTTAGCAGTTCTCCGTTCTTTTAATAAAGAAGCACAAACCCACGATTATCAAGTTGGAGCAGCGCTGGAAATGGTTCATACTTATTCGTTGATCCATGATGATTTGCCGGCAATGGATGATGATGATCTAAGGCGAGGCAAGCCAACGAATCATAAAGTATTTGGCGAAGCCCATGCAATTTTAGCTGGTGATGGTTTGCTTACTGCAGCATTTCAATTATTAGCTCTTAGCCAAATAGAAGCGAATCAGAAAGTACTATTGATCCAACTATTAAGTAAAGCCTCAGGCACACAAGGAATGGTTGCGGGACAAGCGGGTGATTTGCAAGGCGAGGATCGTTTATTAACATTAAGCGAGTTAGCAGCAGTTCACGAAAAGAAAACAGGTGCTTTGATTGAGTTTGCTCTTTTAGCTGGTGGAATCCTAGCAAATCAACCGGAAGAAGTTGTCAATTTATTAGGTGTCTTTGCCCAGCATCTAGGGTTAGCATTTCAGATCAAAGATGACCTGTTGGATGCTACGAGTTCAGAAGAAGCCCTAGGTAAACAGGTTGGACGGGATGAAGCTTTAAACAAAAGCACTTATCCTAGCCTGCTTGGATTAGCAGGTGCAAAGGAAGCCTTGACAGAGCAATTGTCAATGGGAAGTGATGTTTTAGAGTTAATCAGACAAACAAGCTCAGAATTTCATTCAGAATTATTACAAGAACTAGTAGAACAATTGCGTTTAGGATAGAAAGAAGGCACTTATGAAGAAAGAGCGCGTAGATATTTTAGCGTTTACTCAAGGATTATTTGAAACAAGAGAAAAAGCCAAACGGGCAGTGATGGCAGGATTGGTTTATAACGATAAAAATGAACGATTAGACAAACCAGGTGAAAAAATCTTGATTGAAACACCGCTTCACGTAAAAGGACAGACGTTGCAATATGTTTCCCGTGGTGGTTTGAAATTGGAGAAGGCCTTAGAGGTGTTCGAATTAGATGTGTCGGGCAAAACGATGTTAGATATCGGTTCTTCAACAGGTGGCTTTACTGATGTAGCATTACAAAATGGTGCTCGTTTGAGCTATGCACTGGATGTCGGCTATAATCAGTTAGCTTGGAAAATTCGTCAAGATGAACGAGTAGTAGTTATGGAGCGGACCAATTTCCGGTATAGTACGCCAGAAGATTTCAATGAAGGTGTGCCGGATATCGCAACTATTGATGTATCATTTATTTCGCTTAAATTGATTTTACCTCCATTGCACAAAATCTTGAAACCAGGCGGTAAGGTAGTTGCACTGATCAAACCTCAGTTTGAGGCAGGTAAAGAGTTAGTTGGGAAAAAAGGGATCGTTCGTGAACCAGAAACCCATACATTTGTTTTGAATGAAATTCTTTCGTTTGCTCAAAAGCATGGGTATACTATCAGTGGATTGGATTTCTCACCGATTACTGGTGGAGAAGGAAATATCGAGTTTTTAGCTTATTTGACTTCGGTAGAAGGTGAAGGGGTCGTTGAAGATACTGTAAATATCGAAGAAGTTGTTGCGACCGCACATCAGCAATTGAAAAAATAAAAAGACTCTGGCAACGAATCTCTATCGTGTGCCAGAGTTTTATTATCTAAAATTTAGAAGTAGCTGTTATATCAGTATCTTTTACATATTTTTTATACTCATGTGTTTATTCAGATTTATCGTGAAGAGGGTACCAAACTTGAGCGAAGAAAGGACTATGTTTTGCTAGTTCATGATAATTCCAACTACTTCTTTCACATTCATCGCACCAATGCCCACCTTCTAAAACCAAACGTGGACTGGCTGAAAAATGGTGCTCTGAATGGCATGTAAAGTCTAGTTTAGTTGTCCAATCACCAGATGTCATTGATTCTGACAAACATTCTCCACCTCTAAACTTTGCAGCCTGCTGTAAATCAGTTAAAGATAATTCTGTTTTAGGTTTTGATTCATCATAACCATGATCCAACCAAATAGCTTCTCCTTCTGGTCGATATAGAACAAAACGATCCCAACCAGGAATTTTAGCCCACTGTTCTTTTGAGATAAAGAATGGATCCACTTGTTCTTCTTGATTATGGATCAGCCAATGTAAAGTTCCAGTATCTGTTAATGCAACTTGTTCATTCGTTTGTTTCAGCATGGCAGCAAGTTGCTTGCTACTCATAACGGGTGTGTTTTCAGGTGTTTGCTGAGCAGCTTGCTCTCGCATAACTTTTCCATAGTAACGAACAAAGTCTTTTGTTGTTTGAGATCGGAAATGTAGGAAGTCATTTAAATTATCAGAGTCTAAATACCATTGACCGTGAAAGTTATGGGTAGCATACCAATTAGGCTCGCAAACTTCTTTAAACTGTTCAACGCCGATTTCCTTCATCATGGCAGACATCAGCTCATAGCTTGTATTTCGACAGTCCTCACCACCACCGATATTATAAACATGCCCCCAAAAGTCAGTATCGACCCAATCTTCGCAAGCGTTAGCGCAAAGGACACCTGAATCGTGATCTGTGACCCATTCTAAGACATTGTTTAAAGGCTGATGGAAAGCAATTCCATCATTTAAACTAAATTCTTTGATCGACATGATCCCGGTCTGACGTAAAGATACCCAATGTTTAATTCCAGATTCGATGACAGCACGTTCAGCAGCGATTTTTGAAACAGCGTAATAATCATGAACACTAGGTTTTAAGGGATCGCCAACACGCCCCCAATGAATAGGAGCCATTCTATCGCCAGTTTCCGCTACTGTTCCGATATTCACTAATTTAATGTCATCTTTGTTTGGTTGAGCTAAAATTGCTTGAATTAGATTGAGCGTTCCGCCATAATTGATTTTCATCGCTTCAGCTGGATATCGATCAGCTGAAGGCGAGACGAAAGCGGCACAATGGATCACAAAATCGCAGCCAGTGACACATTCTAAGACGTCATCATAGTTTACTAAGTCGCCCCAATGAACTTCTAAATCAGGATTATCAATATACTGTTACATAAATGTACGGTTTTTTTCTGAATCTCTTGCAAGGGTGACGACTTGAAAACGGTCTGATCGATTTAAAAGTTGTTTCATGGTTTCACCACCCATTGTTCCTGTTGTACCCGTAACAAACACTCTTTTTTTCTTCATAAAACTCGCTTCCTTCCTTAATCTGTTTTTAATGTTAGCGTTTTCTAGTTATGTTTGTCAATAGCTGAACTATTTTTACTGGGGGAGTTTAAGCGTTTCTTTAAGTGTTGGAAGTGTCTTATATGTAGATAAGTCCTAGGTAATTTGCTTTCAGTCGATTTTTTATTTAGCATTAAGGTGAAGAGTGCATGTGAGGATGTTGTTTTCTTAGCTTTTAGACTTTCAAAATGAATAAAAATACGCTATGATAAAATGGAAATCAATCGAAAAAGGGGCATATTATTATGAGGAAAAAAGATCGGCATCGTCTGATTACTCGTTTATTAGCTGATAAAAATATCCAAAAACAAGAAGATTTTGTTACATATCTGGAAGAAAAAGGCATAGAAGTGACTCAGGCAACGATTTCTCGTGATATTAAGGAAATGAAATTGATTAAAGTGCCTTCGATAGATGGTGGTTATCGCTATAGTATTCCAGCTGAAACTAAAGAAGATACATCGATAAAGTTGGAAAAATTAATGAAAGATGCATTTGTTTCAGTTGATCAAATGGAAAAGCAGGTTATTTTGCGTACTATACCAGGGAATGCTGCAGCATCTTCTAACCTAATCGAAAAGCATTACAAAGAAATCGTCTTTGCGGCGATCAACGATGATGACAGTGTGTTGATTATTGCTAGAACTGAAAAAGATGCTGAGTTTTTAAAAAATGAATTTTTCCGATATTTATAAAACGGAGGTGAATAAAAATGCTGCAAGAACTTTCTGTAAAGAATTTTGCAATCATATCTTCGCTGCAATTAGAATTTCAGATGGGTATGACGGTTTTAACCGGGGAGACCGGAGCAGGTAAATCAATCATTATTGATGCAATGGGATTGCTGACAGGTGGTCGAGGATCAAGTGATTATATCCGTCAAGGTGCTTCTAAATGCACGCTGGAAGGGTTGTTTACGATGCCTAAAAACCAAGAATTGATTGCTCTTTTAGATGAATTAGGGATCGAAACAGATGAAGAGTCGATCGTGATTCAACGTGATATATCAACTTCAGGTAAAAATGTTTGCCGAGTTAATGGTCGGATCATTAATATTGCGAATTTACGTAAAGTCGGTGAATTTTTAGTTGATATCCATGGTCAAAACGAACACCAAGAACTAATGCAAAGTGAGAAACATCTAGGTATGTTAGATGATTTTGGTGGGAAAGAGTTACTAAAAATAAAAGAGCAGTATGAAGGAAGCTATTCAGAATACCGCATGATCGAAAAGAAAGTCAGAAATCGTCAAAAAAATGAAAAAGAATTTGCTCAGCGTATGGATATGCTGCAATTCCAAAGTGATGAAATCGCGGCAGCCGAACTTGTTTTGGGTGAAGAAGAACAATTGATTGAAGAACGCAACAAGCTGGGGAATTTCCAGAAAATCGCTGATGCCTTAGCGACAAGCTATAGTGCAATCAATGGAGATAGTGACAGCAGTTTAGATAAAATCGGATATGCTATGAATGAGCTGTTATCAATCGAGACGCTAGATCCAGAATACAAGGCAATATCAGAAGCTGTTCAAAATAGTTATTACCTTTTACAAGAAGCCAGCGGCGATTTGTCAAGACATATTGATAGTTTAGAGTTAGATGAAAATCGACTAAATGATGTGGAAACAAGGTTGGAATTGATTCGACAAATGAAAAGAAAATACGGAGAATCTATTGAATCCATTTTGGACTATTATCAAGAAATCACTCGTGAACTAGCCGATGCTGATTTCTTGGAAGGACGGACTGGTGAACTGGAAACGTTGTTGATCGAAAAGCGGAATCGAGTGGTCGAAAACGGTTTGAAGCTACGAGAGATCCGAAAAAAAATTGCGAAAAAACTGGAAAAAAATATTTTGAGGGAATTAAAAGAGTTGTATATGGAACGAACAGTGTTTGATATTCGTTTTACTGAATTAGCAGAAGAGCAGTTTACTGAAGAAGGTTTAGATCAAGTTGAATTTTATATCACAACAAACCCAGGTGAACCGCTGAAACCTCTAGTTAGAGTGGCATCAGGCGGGGAACTTTCTCGAGTGATGTTGGCGTTGAAAACAATCTTCTCTAAATCACAAGGGATCACTAGCATCGTTTTTGATGAGGTTGATACAGGCGTGAGCGGCCGCGTTGCACAAGCGATTGCAGATAAAATTTATCAAATCTCCAAAAACTCACAAGTGCTATGTATTACGCATCTTCCTCAAGTTGCGGCTGTAGCAGATTATCAATATTTTATTGAAAAAGAAATCATTGGCGAGCGGACTGAGACGAAAGTGAGAAGGCTAAAACAAAATGAACGCGTAGCAGAGATTGCGCGTATGCTTTCTGGAAGTGAGATTACGAAATTAACAACAGAGCATGCAAAAGAACTATTGAACATGGCGGAGAATGAACGCAGACATTAACAAAGTGAACAAATTGACTCTTGATGAGGCTTGCTGTTAAATAGCGGTCAATCAAGAGTTTTATTACGTAAAAATGAATTAAAAAAATAGAGAAGAAAAACGATGTTTAACATCAATTTTTCTTCTCTGCTGTTTATTTAGTTGATTATCGTAAACTCATGATAGCTGTCAAAATTGTTGAGCCAGCAATGGCAATTAGCATCAACCAAACAACGATTTTAGTGACTTTAGAAAAAGTACTTGTCTTTTTATCGTTCATTGATTATACACATCCTTATTCTTTACTTTCTCTAGTTTACATCGTTTTACTAAAATCAGCAACTAGAAATTTTACAAAAGGTTTCGTTTTTTTAGCCGTCGAATCACAAAGATACATGTTCCGGTCGTTATAATGAAAATCCAGAAAAAGGCATCTTCTCGATTTGCGAAAGGTAATTTGACATTCATACCAAAAATACCTCCAATGATTGTGGGAATTGTCAAAACAATGGTTAATGAAGTTAAAATTTTCATAACGTTATTTAAGTTATTTGAAACAATCGCTGAAAACGTGTCACTGATTTTGTCCACAAGTTTTAACTGAATGCTCGTTGTAGTTGCTGCTTGTTTTGTTTCAACGAGAATATCGTGAAGCCTAGGGAGATGTGCTCTGGGATCTTTAAAAATACTTGCACTATAAAGCATATTTAACACTTCTAGATTAGAGTTGATCGCTGATTCAAAATAAACTAAACTTTTTTGGATATCCATTATTTGATATAGCTGACTATTCTCCGTGGAAACCTTCAATTCGCCTTCCAGTTTATTCGTTTCTTTAATCAATTCTTTTAAGAATCGGTTGTAGCATGTAGAAACATGCCATGATAAATATAAAACAAGCGTTTCTTGAATTGGCAGTTCAATATCTGGAACAGGTGTAGAGAGTGCTTTTTTTAAAAAGTCAGCGGAGTTGTTGATAACAGTAATCACTTTTCCGTCTGTTGTCAGAATGATTGCAAATGGAAATGTATCCAACTGCATATAGCCACTAGGACTAATCGTAGCATGAGGATATTGTACGAGCATCAGTGCAGGTTCTTCCAATACATTTTGATGAAGCCCCTCAAAACGAGAATTTTCGTCATCATCCAAGACACCTGTGATATAATCTTTAGGAAGTTTGTAAGTTGTGACTAAATGCGCGATTTCTTCTTCTGTCGGTTTTTCAACAGCTAACCAGATCGTGTCGTCTGTGTCGGTTTTGGATGGGGTAAATAATCCATTTTCTATTTTTAAATAGTTGATCAAAAGGTCACCTCATTTTTTTAAGAATCTATTTCACTCTATTATAATGGAGTTGGCTTATTTTTGGGGAATAAAGCCCTTGGGAAATAGTATTATTTAGGCACGAAGTTTTAAACGAAATGAAACATCTGTGTAAAGAAAATAAAGTATAGTTAATAAAGTGTGTTACGAAAGGAATTGTTAAGAAATGGTGTCGTTTTCAGTCATTATGCTCTTTTGGTATGTTTTTCCAGTTATTGTCTTATTTGCGTGTAATTTTATTATTTCAACGTTCTCGCTTACAGAACGTTTTAAAGTAAAAGCACCAGATATTTCAATTCCATTTTTGTTTATAGGATTAAATGAATTGTCAAAAGATAGTTATGGACAATCGATCGTCCCATATATGGTCATCTCCGTTTTACTATTAGGTATTTGTGTTGCTGTTTTTCAAGCATACTATTATGGTGAGATCCTTTATGGTAGATATTTTAAAATGTTTTGGCGCTTAGTATTTCTACTGAGTTTAATTTTATATGGTGTACTTGTTTTGCTAAATATCATCCATTACTTTTCATAAAAACAAAATGGGTGGGCGGATACTCCCCACTACTCCCCACCTATTTTGTTTGTAATATTTTTATGAGAAATCAAACGTAAAAATACGTATGGAAATTCCTTTAAAAAGCAATTAGATAGCTGTTGATACCGCTTTTTTTAAAAACAGGAGTACATATTGAAATATTACAAACTTTTTAAATAACCATTAAATGAGGGAAGATTCACTGTTTTTGGTGGTAGAAAGTGGCGGGATGTGGTAGACTGTTTCTATCAAGTGGAAAAGTGGGGAATATTGGCTATGTTTATGGGTGAATTTCAACATAATATAGATGCCAAAGGCCGACTCATCGTACCAGCTAAATTTCGTGACCAATTAGGTGAGAAGTTTGTGGTGACAAGAGGAATGGATGGCTGTTTATTTGGTTATCCGATGTCCGAATGGGAGCAATTAGAGGAGAAGCTAAAAGAAATGCCTCTGGCCAAAAAGGATGCCCGTACATTTGTCCGCTTTTTTTATTCGGCTGCGACTGAATGTGAAATCGATAAGCAAGGTAGGATCAACATTCCTGCTGCGCTTAGAACGCATGGCAGTTTGGAGAAGGCTTGCGTGATCATCGGCGTTTCAAATCGAATTGAGATTTGGGATGAAGCCCGTTGGCAAGAATTTTCTACAGAAGCTGAAGAGAATTTTGATGAAATTGCAGAAACAATGATTGATTTTGGTTTTTAGAAAGAGGAGCATTATGACGGAAGAGTTTCAGCACTATACTGTTTTACTAAAAGAGACAGTTGACGGCTTACATGTGAAAGAAGACGGCATTTATGTCGATTGCACATTGGGCGGTGCAGGTCATAGCGAGTACCTACTCTCTCAATTAAGCGAACAAGGACATTTGTACGCGTTCGATCAAGACCAAAAAGCATTGGATTTTGCAGCACAACGATTAAAAAATTATGTTGATCAAGGCATGGTGACCTTTATCAAGTCGAATTTTCGACATTTAAAAGAAGAATTAGCGAATCATGGGATTGATCAAGTCGATGGAATTTTATACGACTTAGGTGTCTCTTCTCCTCAGCTAGATGAGGCTGAGCGCGGATTCAGTTATCACCAGGATGCACCGTTAGACATGCGGATGGATCAAGATGCAGCATTATCTGCTTATGATGTGGTCAATGATTACAGCTATCATGAATTAGTGAAGATTTTCTTCCGTTACGGAGAAGAAAAATTCTCTAAACAAGTTGCTAGAGAAATCGAGCGAGTACGTGAAAAGGCTCCTATTGAAACAACTGGTGAGTTAGTAGACATCATCAAAGCAGCAATTCCAGCGCCAGCAAGGCGAAAAGGTGGACATCCGGCAAAACGGATTTTCCAAGCCGTTCGAATTGCGGTAAATGATGAACTTGGCGTTGTAGAAGAATCGTTAGAACAAGCTATTGCTTTATTAAATAAAAACGGTCGAATTAGTGTGATCACGTTTCATTCACTAGAAGATCGAATCGTAAAAAGCATGTTTAAAGAATATAGTACGATGCAGGATCTACCACCTGGGCTACCCGTAGTGCCAGAAGAGTTTCAACCAGAGTTAAAAGTAATAACAAGAAAGCCAATTTTACCAGGTGAGACTGAGTTGGCTGAGAATAATCGTTCACGAAGTGCTAAATTAAGAATTGCCGAAAAAGTCAAATTAAACTTATAAAGAAAGGGGTAACGACATGGCTGAGTTAAAAAAAATGGAAGATTTTCAATATGACATTCCAGTGATAGAGGAGCCAGTCACAGAACCTGAACATCAACCAAAAGTTCAGAAAAATGTAGACCTACCCCAATCTCCGAAAAGGAAGTTGAGAAATATCTCACTTTTGGAAAAGACAATCGGCTTTTTATTATTAGTAGCGATTATTGGAATAGCTGTTCTCACCATTCAAGTCCGTACTTCTATTACACAAATGACAAACGAAATTACTGAAACGCAAGCGACGATCCAAGAGAAAGAAGAATCTGCCTTAAAATTAGAGCAACAAAAAAATGAACTATCAAAAGCAGATCGCATCAAGGACGTTGCAAAAAGCAAAGGGCTTTCAGATAACCTTGATAGTATAAGGAATGTGAAATAAATGAGCATAAAAAATAAAATAAAGAATTTTGTCAAAAAGAAGAACTTAAATCCAATGAACAATCGTAAAAAAGTAGGCATTATTTTATTTGCTACGAGTATTGGATTGTTCTTTTTATTTGCCTTTAGATTAACGTACATAGTAGCTGTTGGGAAAGTTGCAGGAGTTTCTTTGCCAGAAAAGACAGCGAATCTTTATCAAGGCAGTAGTGTGGTCAAAGCAAAAAGAGGGGCCATTTTAGATCGAAATGGACAAGTTATCGCAGAAGATGCTACATCTTATTCTGTTTATGCGATTTTGTCTGAAACATACTTAGGTGAAGAAAACAAAAAACTGTACGCACAGAAAAAAGATTTCCAAACACTAGCAGAAATTTTAGATAGAAATACTGAGCTTACGAAGGATGAAGCTTTAGGATTCCTCAATAAAGGTGTTAATGAAGACGGAACAGTCAAATTCCAAGTGGAGTTTGGTACTAAAGGAAAAAATATCACTTTAGAGACGAGACAAAAAATCGAAGAAGAGCTCAAACAAAATAAAGTAGTAGGCCTTTATTTTGAAGGTCATCCAGCAAGAATTTATCCGAATGGTGTTTTTGCTTCTCACTTTATCGGGTATACTGACTCAGCTGATGCAGAGGACGATTCAAAAGGCCTCGTAGGGAAAATGGGCTTAGAAGAATCGTATAATGATATTTTGAGTGGTCAAGACGGTAAGATCGAGTATGAAAAAGATGTCTACGGCAATCCGTTACCAGGAACTGTGGCGAATGAAAAAAAAGCAGTTGATGGGAAAGATATATACACAACCCTAGATTCTCGGATTCAAAGTCAGTTAGAAATACTGCTAGATCCAGTTGTAGAAGAGTTTAAACCAGAGGATATGACGGCAATGTTGATGAAAGCCAAAACAGGTGAAATACTAGCGATGTCTCAAAGACCTTCCTTCAATCCCGAAACAAAAGAAGGGCTAAATGACAAGACTGTCTGGCGGAATATATTGGTCGAAGATAAATTTGAACCAGGCTCTACAATGAAACTTTTCACAGCAGCAGCAGCAATGCAGGAAGGCAAATTTAGTCCAAATACAACATTCGCTTATCCAGCAGGTGGTTATAAATTAGATGATCGAACAGTAAATGATCATGATTTTGGAGCAGTTGGGCCTTTAACTTTCCGTCAAGCGATTTCTTGGTCTAGTAATGTTGGGATGCTTACATTAGAACAGGCGATGGATCCGACAGGTCAAATTTGGAAAAGCTATTTAGAAAAATTTGGTTTTGGAAAATCAACAAATTCAGGTTTAGCAGGTGAATCTGCTGGGGAACTTCCAGGAGATAACTGGGTCGATATCGCAATGTCATCATTTGGACAAGCAGTTTCTGTTACAAACTTTCAAATGATGCAAGCTTATACAGCAATAGCGAATGACGGTTCAATGGTGAAACCACAATATATTAGTAAAATCGTTGATAAAGATACTGGGGAAGAAAAAGTCACACAAACTGAAAAAGTGGGACAACCAGTAATCACTCCGCAAGCAGCTAACGATATACGGACTTACATGATTGATACAGTAGAAGATCCAAATTATGGTATTGCGTATGACGTTTATAAAGTTCCAGGCTACCATGTAGCTGCAAAAACTGGGACGGCGCAAATTACAGGAGAAAATGGTTATATGGCTGGGTTAACAGATTATACTTACTCTGTTGTAGAAATGGTTCCTGCTGAAAATCCAGAATATATTTTGTATCTAACCATGAAAAAACCACAAACTTATACGAGAGAAGCACTTGCAAAAATTGCCAATCCGTTGATGAAATTGGTGATGGAGTCCATGGATAGTGAATCAACTAAAATAGTAGAACCAGCAAAATAAATAAGTTTAGTAGAATAACAGGTAGACCAATACGAGTCAAATAATTAGGAGAGATATCATGGAGTGGACACAAATTTTTATTCCCATAGTATGCAGTTTTGCTATCACGGTGGCGGTGATGCCGATGTTTATCGGTTATTTCCAAATGAAAAAGCAAGGACAAACAACGCGTGAAGATGGTCCAACTTGGCATAATGTGAAAACAGGCACGCCAACGATGGGCGGTTTAGTATTTCTAGTTGCAAGTTTTATCACGGCATTATTAGTAGGGCTATGGAAACAAGAACTCACTCCGTCTTTACTGATTATTTTATTCATTTTAGTGCTGTATGGGTTATTAGGCTTTTTAGATGATTTTATCAAAGTTTTTAAAAAAAGAAATATGGGTCTAAATTCTCGTCAAAAATTGATCGGTCAAATTATTGGCGGTTTAGTGTTTTATTTTGTTTATCGTTCTGAAGGCTTGCCAGATACACTAGATTTATTTGGTGTTGTGACCTTGCCATTAGGGATTTTTTATGGTGTATTTGTCATTTTTTGGTTAGTTGGTTTTTCAAATGCAGTAAACTTAACGGATGGAATCGACGGATTAGTCGCAGGATTAGGGACGATTTCATTTGGTACTTATGCAATTATTGCATGGAAACAGCAGCAATTTGATGTTGTGATCATCTGCTTGAGTGTGATCGGTGGTTTATTAGGATTCTTTCCTTATAATAAAAAACCGGCTAAGATTTTTATGGGTGATGTCGGTTCACTAGCTTTAGGTGGATTATTAGCAGCTATCTCTATTATTTTACGACAAGAATGGACCTTGTTATTGATTGGTCTCGTTTATGTGTGCGAAACAGCTAGTGTTATTTTACAGGTTACATCATTTAAATTATTCGGCAAACGGATTTTCAAAATGTCGCCGATCCATCACCATTTTGAAATGTGTGGTTGGTCTGAATGGAAGATCGATATTGTTTTCTGGTTGACAGGTGCCGTTTGTTCAGCTATTACATTGTGGATTATTTTTTAGAGATATGATCAAAGGGTTAAAGTGGTACTAGCATCCAGAAGCAGTCTTTAGAAAAATAGATAATCTTCGAATGGAACTAAAAGCGTTCCACTCTCAGATTCCTAATTTTTTACAAGACTAACCGCTTCTTTCAGCTTTTCTATGTGTCTAGCATCCAGAAGCAGTCTTTAGAAAAATAGATAATCTTCGAATGGAACTAAAAGCGTCCCACTCTCAGATTCCTAATTTTTTACAAGACTAACCGCTTCTTTCAGCTTTTCTAAAGATAAGGAGAATTTATAATGAAAAAGATAACAGATTATGAAAACAAAAAAGTCCTTGTTCTTGGGCTTGCTAAGAGTGGTGTTAGTGCTGCGAAGTTGTTGCATGAACTAGGCGCACTAGTAACGGTTAACGACTTTAAACAATTTGATCAAAACCCAGAAGCCCAAGATTTATTAACCTTGGGTATTCGTGTTGTTACAGGTGGTCATCCAATTGAACTTTTAGATGAGGATTTTTCTTTGATTGTAAAAAATCCAGGTATTCCGTACACAAATCCCTTAGTAGAGAAAGCTTCAAAAATGAATTTGCCTATTCTTACTGAAGTAGAATTAGCTTATCAAATTGCAGAATGTCCAATTATTGGTATTACTGGGACAAACGGTAAAACTACCACAACGACAATGATCGGCTTACTCTTAAACGCGGATCGAAAAACGGGAACTGCTCGTTTGGCAGGGAATATTGGGTACCCAGCAAGTGAAGTTGCTGAAGAAGCTAGTAAATCAGATGATATCGTTATGGAATTATCAAGCTTTCAATTAATGGGAATCGAAACATTCCGTCCGAAAATAGCTGTGATCACGAATATATATGAAGCGCATTTAGATTATCATGGTTCTAGAGATGAGTATGTCAAGGCGAAGTGGGCAATACAAGAAAATATGCAAGCCGATGACTTTATTGTTTTAAACTGGAATCAAGAAGAACTACAAGAATTAAGCAAAACAACGAAAGCTGCAATTATTCCTTTTTCAACAAAAGAAAAAGTTACGGGTGCCTACCTTGCTGATGGACAATTGTATTACAAAGATGAAGCGATCATGAAAGCCGATGAATTAGGTGTGCCAGGAAGTCACAATATTGAAAATGCCTTGGCAGCAATCGCTGTGGCAAAATTAAAAGGTGTTTCAAACGAAGTAATTAGGCAAACATTGATGATTTTTACTGGAGTTCCGCATCGTACACAGTATGTTGGCGAATTAGCAGGACGTAAATTTTACAATGATTCAAAAGCAACAAATATACTTGCAACGGAAATGGCTTTAAGTGGATTTGACCATTCTTCGCTGATTCTATTAGCTGGTGGTTTAGATCGAGGAAACAGTTTTGACGAGTTAGTTCCTTCATTAAAAGGGATAAAAGCCATCATGCTTTTCGGAGAAACAAAAGATAAATTACACAAAGCAGCAATTGAAGCAGGAATCCCAACAATACAATTAACAGAAAATGTCCAAACAGCAGTTAGTGAAGCCTATGATTTTTCCGAAAAAGATGATACTATTCTATTATCGCCTGCGTGTGCCAGTTGGGATCAATATCCTAATTTTGAGCTACGCGGAGAAGCGTTTATTCAAGCGATGCACCAGCTAAAAGACATAGAAAAGTGAGATAATTATGAAAATATTAATAACTGGCGGCGGAACAGGCGGACACATCTATCCTGCTTTGGCTTTCGTTAATTATGTAAAAAAAATCGAACCAAATACTGATTTCATGTACGTGGGAACAGAAATAGGCTTGGAAAGTCAAATTGTACCTAAATACAACATCCCGTTTAAAACGATTAAAATCCAAGGATTTCGTCGATCACTTAGTCCACAAAATATCAAAACGGTTTATCTTTTTCTCAATAGTATTGGCAAAGCCAAAAAAATCATTAAAGACTTTCAACCAGATGTTGTAATCGGAACGGGTGGTTATGTATCAGGTTCAGTTGTATATGCGGCAAAACAATTAAAGATACCAACGATTGTGCATGAGCAAAACAGTATACCAGGTATGACAAACAAATTTTTAAGTAAGTATGCAATTAAAGTTGCTATTTGCTTTCCAGATGTAGCTGAATATTTTCCTAAAGATAAAGTAGTATTAACTGGAAATCCACGAGCTCAAGAAGTTGTGATGATTGAAAAAACAGATATCCTAAAAGAGTATGGCTTAGATCCTAACAAGAAAACAGTGGTCATTTTTGGTGGAAGCCGTGGTGCTTTGAAAATCAATCAAGCATTTATTGAAGCATTGCCTCTTTTTGAACAAAGAGATTACCAAGTACTTTATGCATCGGGAGAGCGATATTATAAAGAATTACAAGAAACAGTAAATCTTTCCGAAAAGAAATTGACAAACATAAGCATTCGGCCTTATATTGATAAAATGGCAGAAGTTTTAGCGGCTGCGGATTTAATGGTTGGACGAGCAGGCGCAACGTCTATAGCAGAATTTACAGCGTTGGGCTTGCCAGCGATTTTAATTCCCAGTCCATATGTTACAAATGACCATCAGACAAAGAATGCTCAAAGTCTGGTTAAATCTGGAGCGGTTGAAATGATTGCTGATCAAGAACTTACTGGTCTTAAATTAGCGACCGAAGTCGATGGGATTTTGTTGGATGAAACACGTCATCAAGCGATGGCGACAGCTTCTAAACAAGAAGGGATTCCTGATTCTGCTGAAAGACTTTATAAAGTGGTAAAAGAAATTATTTGATAGGGGGTGTAAAAGATTAGTAAGAAAAAAGAGGGTTCAAAAGGACCAGAAGAGATACAGGTCGATCCTGTAGAACTTCCAGATGAACAAAACCTGACTCCTTGGCAAAAAGAAAATTTAGAGTATTTGAAAACACAAGGCGATCAGCCGATATGGAATTCTTCTAAAGAAACTGATGAAACAGAGACAGCGTTGGAAGAAAACGAAACAGTAGCAGAAGAATCTGCTTCGGAAAATCCCGAAACAGAAGAGAAACAAAAGAAAACTTACGAATCTTTTGCAGACCGCTTACCAAAAATAAAAGAAGTGCGCAATAAACGACTGTATCGACGACTGACATTAATCGTTTCTGTCTTTTTGATTGCAATAGTCATTGTGCTCTATTTTGTTTCGCCACTTAGTAAGTTAGGGAGTATTAGCGTGACGGGAAGTGAAGCTGTAGATAGCCAGAAGATCATTGTGCAATCTAAGCTAGAAAAAGGTAAGAGCTTATGGGAGCAATTTGGCGACAGAAAAATTTATGAAGAAAAAATCGAGCGTCAACTACCACGTGTGAAAAAAGCAACGATCTCATTGAACGGAATCAATTCATTCAATATCAAAATCGAAGAGTATAAAGTAGTTGCTTTAGAATCTGCCAATAATGTTTTCCATCCAATTTTAGAAAATGGAAAAATTTTACCAGAAGAAATGAAAGCACCTGTGAGTGGTATGCCTGTTTTTCAAAACTTTAAAGACCAAGCGATCATTAAAAACTTAATGAATTCTTATAATAAACTTCCTGAGGATTTGAAGCAAAATATCTCAGAAATTCGTTATGCGCCTTCTAATGCAAACAAAGAATTGATTAATCTTCATATGAAAGACGCAAATGAAGTGATCGTAAATATCTCTCAATTAGAGGAGAAAATGGCGTATTACAGCAAGGTAGCAAGTCAAATGGAGAAGCCGGGAATCATCGATATGGAAGTCGGTATTTTCTCATATCCTTTTAATAATGAGGCGACTGAAGAAAGTGTAGAAGAATCTTCACAGGCGGTAGAATAAAGTTAAGAAAAATAAAAGAATAAAATAGTAGAATCTGCTTTCTAAAAAGCCTATGTTTATGGTAAAATTGAAAGAAGTGAGTATTCATAAAAAATATATATGTAAAAGGGCATTTTATGCCCGCATACATATTGGAATTAATAGGAGGAGGAACCCCATTCATGGCAAAGACAGGAATGTATGTAGGCCTTGATATTGGTACAACGTCAGTAAAAGTTGTAGTGGCTGAGTTTATTGAAGGTCAAATGAATATCATTGGCGTAGGAAACGCAAAATCTGATGGATTAAATCGAGGGATCATTGTCGATATCGATAAAACAGTAAATGCGATTCAAAGAGCAGTAAGACAAGCAGAAGAAAAAGCGGGAATTCAAATTAAAAGTGTGAATGTGGGGTTACCAGCAAACTTACTTGAAGTTGAAAATTGTCAAGGGATGATCGCTGTTAGTAGTGAGTCAAAAGAAATCACTGATGAAGATGTAAGAAACGTAGCATCGGCAGCTCTGGTTCGTTCAACTCCTCCTGAACGTCAAATCGTGGCCATCTTACCACAAGAATTTACGGTAGATGGATTTGAAGGGATTAAAGATCCTAGAGGAATGATTGGCGTTCGCTTAGAAATGTTCGGAGTGGTTTTCACAGGTCCGAAAACAATTATCCATAATACAAGAAAATGTGTTGAAAAAGCTGGTTTGACGGTGAATGAATTAGTCATCATGCCGTTAGCATTAACAGAGACAGTTCTTTCAGACGGTGAAAAAGACTTTGGAACGATCGTCATTGATATGGGTGGCGGACAAACAACGACTTCTGTGATGCATGATAAGCAATTGAAGTTTACACATGTGAATCAAGAAGGTGGCGAATTTGTCACTAAAGATGTTTCTATCGTTTTGAATACATCATTCAATAACGCTGAAGCATTGAAAATCAACTATGGTGATGCGTATCCTGAAAGAACATCAGTTAGCGAAGAATTTCCGGTTGATGTGATCGGTAAATCTGAACCTGTAAAAGTGGATGAACGTTATCTTTCAGAAGTAATCGAAGCAAGAGTTGAACAAATCTTTAAAAAGTCTAAAGAAGTGCTAGACGAAATCGATGCTTTAGAACTTCCAGGCGGAGTAATCTTAACTGGTGGTGGCGCAAGCCTTCCAGGTGTGGTTGACTTAGCACAGGAAATTTTTGATGCGAGTGTGAAATTATATGTGCCTAATCATATGGGGTTACGTAACCCAGTCTTTACAAATGTGATCAGTATCGTAGAATATTCTGCTCAACTAAATGACATTTATCATATTGCAAAAGGCGCGATTCCTGGCGAGAAGATCAAATCATCACAACCAATCGCCGTTCAACAAGAAGTACAATATGATACTTATGCAGAGACAC
Source organism: Enterococcus rotai (assembly GCF_001465345.1). Lineage (NCBI taxonomy): Bacteria > Bacillati > Bacillota > Bacilli > Lactobacillales > Enterococcaceae > Enterococcus > Enterococcus rotai. Next base: position 1,961,432 of record NZ_CP013655.1, read on the forward strand.
CACAAGATGATTACAATGATTCTGAAATACATGAATCTGGTGAAAAAGTTACTGGCAAGATCAAAGACTTCTTCTCAAACATTTTTGACTAACAATTAAAACAGGAGGAAACGATACTATGGAATTTTCTTTAGACAATAACATTAACAATGGCGCTGTCATCAAAGTTATCGGTGTAGGCGGCGGCGGTGGTAATGCTGTTAACCGTATGATCGATGAAAACGTTAAAGGCGTAGAATTTATCGCGGCCAATACAGATGTACAAGCCCTTAAAAACTCAAAAGCAGAAACAGTGATCCAACTTGGACCTAAATATACACGTGGTTTAGGTGCTGGATCACAACCAGAAGTCGGTCAAAAATCAGCAGAAGAAAGTGAACAAGTTCTTTCAGATGCCTTACAAGGTGCAGATATGATCTTTATCACAGCTGGTATGGGCGGCGGAACAGGAACTGGAGCAGCTCCTGTAGTTGCTAAAATCGCAAAAGAACTAGGCGCTTTAACAGTAGGTGTTGTTACGAGACCATTTAGCTTTGAAGGACCAAAACGTGGACGCTTTGCTGCTGAAGGAATCGCTCTTTTAAAAGAAAATGTTGATACGTTATTGATCATTTCAAATAATCGTCTATTAGAAGTTGTAGATAAAAAGACACCAATGCTAGAAGCATTCCGTGAAGCAGATAATGTTTTACGTCAAGGTGTACAAGGGATTTCAGATTTGATCACAGCACCAGGGTATGTTAACTTGGATTTTGCTGATGTGAAAACAGTTATGGAAAACCAAGGAACTGCTTTGATGGGAATTGGTGTTGCTAGCGGTGAAGATCGTGTGATCGAAGCAACTAAAAAAGCTATTTCTTCTCCATTATTAGAAACATCTATTGATGGTGCAGAACAAGTATTATTAAATATCACTGGTGGATTGGATATGACCTTATTTGAAGCACAAGATGCATCAGATATCGTAACTAGTGCTGCAACAGGTGATGTGAATATTATCTTAGGTACTTCTATCAATGAAGATTTAGGTGATGAAATTCGTGTTACAGTTATTGCAACAGGAATCGATCCTTCTAAAAAAGATCGCAAATCACAACGTCAACATAGACCTACTCAAATCCAAACGGTACAACAAGCGCCAGTATTGGATATGGAGCAATCAAAACCTGCTCCATCACAACCACAACCTCAAGAAGAAACAAGTGCTTTTGGGGACTGGGATATCCGTCGTGAGCAAAACGTACGACCTAAAGTCGAAGATACAACATTTGAAAATGTTGAAAAGAAAGATTTTGAAACATTTCATCGTGAAGAGCCATCACAAAACAATGACGATGAGTTAAACACACCACCATTTTTCCGTAGAAAAAGATAGGAGCGACTTTTGATCATGCTAGTTGATAATTTAGAAAAAATAAATCAAGAAATTCAGCTGGCATGCCAAAAAGCTTCACGGTCAGACAATGATATAACAATGATTGCTGTGACTAAATCAGTGGAAAAAGAGATCGCCAAGGAGCTTGCTGAACTTGGTGTTGAGAATATGGCTGAGAACCGAGTCGACAAATTACTAGAAAAAAAAGCGGCACTTGAAAATTTTTCATCTATTAAGTGGCATTTGATTGGTAATTTACAGCGTAGGAAGGTAAAATCAATAATAAATAAGATAGATTATTTTCACGCTTTGGACAGTTTGAAATTAGCACAAGAAATCCAAAAACGAGCAGAAAAGCAAATTTCCTGTTTTGTTGAGGTGAATGTAACCGGTGAAGAAAGTAAACATGGATTCAAATCAGAGGAAGTACTTGATTTTATCCATCAGCTAGCTGAGTTTGATCGAATCAAAATCATAGGATTAATGACTATGGCTCCGTTAGATGCTTCTGAACCAGTTCTTCATGAAGTATTTTCTAAGCTAAAAAAACTGCAATCAGCAATAAATAATCAGCATCTGTCATATGCACCATGTACAGAGCTTAGCATGGGAATGAGTAACGATTTCCCGATTGCTATTGAAGAAGGTGCAACTTTTGTACGAATCGGAACAGCATTATTCAGAGGTGCGTAAAGGAGGGGAATCTATGTCAATTTTTAGTAAAAATGCGTTATCGAGCTTTTTTGGATTATCTGGTGAAGATGAATATGATAATTATGATGAATATGAAGAGCAAAAGGTAGTGAATGAACAACCAAGACAGACGGTTCGACAAACACAAGCACAGGTACAAAGACCGGCTGCTACTGAGCCTTTAACCGAAAAACCATCTGCTCGTTATCGTTCAACAGAAACGCATCAAGATAAGAAAGAAAGCCGTCAGGAAACAGCATTTAATGAACAAAAGGTTGTCTCCATGCGTAGTTCTAATAACTCAAGTTCAAAACGTTCGCAAGATACACATAGCGCAGGTAGACCAGGGAAAATTACGATTATTGAACCAAGGGTTTATTCTGAAGCAATGAATATTGCTAAACATATTATCGCAAGTGATGCTGTATTGATTAATTTTCATTTAGTGGAAGAAAATCAAGCAAGAAGAATTGTTGATTTTCTAACAGGAACGGTTTATGCATTAGATGGAGATATTCAACGTGTAGGCGATGAAATTTTTCTATGTACACCATCAAACATTGAAATTGATAGCGCAACGGCTCAATCATTAGCGAAGAAACAAATGTTTGATTTCTAGTCAGGAGGTAATGATTATCGCTCTATTTATATATTTATTATATAAGGCTGTTCAAATTTATTCAGGACTTTTAATCATTTATGCATTGTTATCTTGGTTTCCAGGAGCCTACGATTCTACATTTGGTCGTTTGATTGCAAGAATTTGTGAACCTTACTTAAGCATATTTGACCGATTAAATTTGAGAATAGGCATGGTAGGTTTTAATGTAATGATTGCAATCATTGTATTAAATTTAGCTGCTAGTGCACTGGGACGGATTTTACAATCAATCATGTATTAATAAAAGAAAGGATGATTTATCTGTGAACGCAAATGTGTACCAACATTTTCGAAAAGATGAGCATCCTTTTATTGATTCTGTTGGTGATTGGTTGGAACAGGTTGAAAGTCAGTATGCTCCTTATTTATCTGACTTTTTAGATCCTAGGCAAGCTTATATTTTAGAAACATTGATACGACAAAATAGTGAGCTTGAGTTCCAATTTTACGGTGGATATGAACAAGCTGAGCGGAGACGCTGTCTGATTTTTCCAGATTACTATGAACCAAAAGAAGAGGATTTTGAAGTAGAATTACTTGAAATCGTTTATCCTGCAAAATTTTCTACCTTATCTCATGGTAAAGTACTAGGAACCCTAGTTAATACAGGGATCAAGCGTGAATATTTTGGTGATATTATTTCTGATGGTGAGAGATGGCAAGTATTTGTTGCGAAAGAAGTAGCAAATTTTGTTATAACTCAGGTAGAGAAAATCGGGAAAATTTCAGTAAGACTAGAAAAAAGAAACTATACAGAGATCATTTTTCCAAAAGATGATTGGTCACACGAGCGAACTACAATAAGTTCACTACGTCTGGATAATTTAATCTCTAGCGTATATAATATATCTAGACAGAGATCAAAACAGTTGATCGAATCTGGAAAAGTTAAAGTGAATTGGACAGAGAATATCAGACCAGATTTTTTAGTAGACTTACTAGATATTGTGTCGATTAGAGGTTTTGGCCGAATTCAAATCCAAGAGTTAGAGGGGAAGACGAAAAAGGACAAGTTTCGTTTGTTATTGGGAGTTCTACGAAAATAATCCAAAGAGGTGAAGGAATATGGCATTAACTCCATTAGATATTCAAAATAAGAATTTCTCTACGAAAATGAGAGGTTACAATCAAGACGACGTTGATGATTTTTTAGATCAAGTAACAAAGGATTATGAAGATTCACTTCAAAAAACACGTGAGCTTGAAAAATCATTAAAACATGCTGAAGAAAAATTGCAATATTTCAATGAATTGAAAGATGCATTGAATCAATCAATTATTGTGGCTCAAGATACTGCAGACAAAGTGAAAACAAGTGCGAACAAAGAATCAGAGGTAATCGTAACTTCTGCTGAAAATACAGCAAATGAAATGATTTCTTCTGCTGAAAAACGTTCAAGTAATCTAATTACTTCTGCCGAAGAAAAAGCCAAAGAAATTCTAACAGATGCAACGGACCGTGCTCGTCAATTAGCAGCTGAAACAGATGATCTGAAGAAGAAAACACGTGTCTTCCATCAACGTTTAAGCTTAATGTTAGAAGCGCAATTAGAGCAAGTGAAGAGTGAAGAATGGAATGAATTATTAAAACCATTCTCAAGTTATGTAAGTGACTCACATACTGTTATCAAAGAAGTCTTAGCAGGTGAACTTGATAATAGAGATGATGTAGTTGTTGAGACAACACTAACTGAAGAAGAACCAACTACAATAGATGAACCAACATTAGAAAAAGTAGCAATGGATCCAAAAGCAATGTTAGATCTTTTAAATAAAGATCCTAAATAATTTTGTAAAGAAATAGAACAGAAAAGTCAATAACCATTCTTTTAGCGAGTCAATGATAGTGAAAGTTTGACAGACCCTGGTATTGAAAAGATCCTCTATTTTACTCAAGTTTGAATCAAGTAAAACTTGACGAGTGATTTCGTTAACAATTAACAGAGGAAATAATTGAGTTGATCGATTATTTTAAATTTGGGTGGTAACGCGAGTACTTTCGTCCCTTGGGATGAAGGTACTTTTTGCTGTGAATCACCACGATTGGCTTCGCCAGAGTGGATGATGAACAGTACTTGGCGACTGCAAGGAGCGAAGTAACCATACTGTGAATCACCAAAAGCTTAAGACAAAAAATATAGAAAAATGATCTAATGAATGAAAGTCTTAAGAATTGAAGGACCATGACTGGCTCCGCCAGAGTAGATGATGAACAGTACTTGGCGACTGCAAGGAGCGAAGTAACCTCACCAAAATGTCTGATGAAAAACAAAGCAAGTGATCCGGTTTAGACTATATTTCATTTATTAGCAGCATGGCTTATTAATCAATCGTTACAAAAGAAAGCGAGGAAATAAAAATGAAAATGAAAGAAACATTACAGTTGGGGAAAACAGCTTTTCCAATGCGTGGGAATCTGCCAAACCGCGAAGTAGAGTGGCAAAAAGATTGGGAAGAACAAAAAATCTATGAAAAACGTCAAAAATTAAACGAAGGCAAACCAACATTTGTCCTTCATGATGGACCTCCGTATGCAAATGGAAATATCCATTTGGGTCATTCATTAAACAAAATCAGTAAAGATATCATTATCCGTTCAAAATCTATGTCTGGGTTCCGCTCACCATATGTTCCAGGTTGGGATACACATGGATTGCCGATCGAACAAGTACTGACAAATAAAGGGATCAAAAGAAAAGAAATGACATTAGCGGAGTACCGTGAAAAATGTGAAGAATATGCACGTTCGCAAGTAGACACACAACGTGCTGATTTCAAACGCTTAGGTGTTGCTGGAGATTGGGAAAATCCTTATGTTACATTGGACCCATCATACGAAGCAGCTGAGATTCGCGTATTTGGAAAAATGGCTGAAAAAGGTTATATCTACAAAGGATTAAAACCCATTTATTGGTCTCCATCAAGTGAATCATCTTTGGCAGAAGCTGAAATTGAATATAAAGATGTGAAATCACCATCTATTTATGTGGCATTTAAAGTAGTTGATGGAAAAGGTCTTTTAGATACAGATACTTCATTGATCATCTGGACAACAACACCTTGGACATTGCCTGCCAACCTAGGTATTTCAGTAAATCCAACTTATCAATATGTAGTAGTGAAAGCATACGGTAAAAAGTATGTAGTGGCAAAAGACCTTTTAGAAACAGTGAAAGAAGCAATTGGCTGGGATGAAGTTGAGATTTTAGAAACAATTTCTGGTAAAGATATGGACTATATGACAGCACAACATCCATTCTATGATCGCACATCTCTAGTGATGTTAGGTGATCACGTAACATTAGATGCTGGTACTGGACTAGTTCATACGGCTCCTGGACATGGTGAAGATGACTATATCGTGGGTAAAAAATATAATCTAGATGTTCTTTCACCTGTGGATAATCGTGGTGTGTTTACAGACGAAGCGCCAGGTTTTGAAGGGATTTTCTATGATAAAGCAAATCCAATGATCACGGCACTACTTGATGAAAAAGATGCGTTGTTAAAATTAGATTTCTTTACCCATAGTTATCCACATGACTGGCGTACAAAGAAACCAGTGATTTATCGTGCTACACCACAATGGTTTGCTTCAATCGATAAGTTCCGTCAAAACATCTTAGATGAAGTTGAAAAAGTCGATTGGATCCTACCTTGGGGAAAAACGCGCTTATACAACATGATTCGTGATCGTGGCGATTGGGTTATCTCTCGTCAACGTGCGTGGGGCGTACCATTACCGATTTTCTATGCTGAAAATGGCGAAGCAATCATTACGCCGGAAACAATTGATCATGTAGCGAATCTTTTTGCTGAACATGGATCAAATGTTTGGTTTAAGCGTGAAGCTAAAGAGTTATTGCCGGAAGGTTTCACACACACAGGTTCTCCAAATGGTGAATTTACGAAAGAAAATGACATCATGGATGTTTGGTTTGATTCTGGTTCTTCACATGAGGCTGTCTTGCGTGAGCGTCCAGAACTAACTTTCCCAGCTGATATGTACCTAGAAGGCTCTGATCAATACCGTGGTTGGTTTAATTCAAGTATTACAACAAGTGTAGCGATCAATGGAGTAGCGCCTTATAAAGCTGTATTATCCCAAGGATTTACCTTGGACGGTGAAGGTCGCAAAATGAGTAAATCATTGGGGAATACGATTTTACCAGATAAAGTAATCAAACAAATGGGTGCAGATATTCTACGCCTGTGGGTAAGTAGTGTGGATTATGAAGCGGATGTGCGTGTTTCGATGGACATCTTGAACCAAGTCTCAGAAGTTTACCGTAAAATCCGTAATACAATGCGTTTCTTATTAGCAAACACAAGTGATTTTGAGCCTAAAGAACACACTGTTGCTTATGAAGAATTACGTTCTGTGGATAAATATATGGTTGTCCGTTTAAATCAAGTGATTCAAGAAATTCGTGAAAAAGGCTATGAAAAATATAATTTCATGCAAATTTATCGTTCAGTAATGAACTTTTTAACGGTTGATCTATCGTCATTCTATTTAGATTTTGCCAAAGATGTTGTTTACATTGAAGCCGAAGATAATTATCAACGTCGTTGCATGCAGACCGTGTTCTATCAAACGGCTGTTGCTCTAACAAAGCTTTTAACGCCAATTATCCCGCATACTTCTGAGGAAATCTGGAGCTTCTTGAAAGAAGAAGAAGACTACGTTCAATTGGCTGAATTCCCTGGATATAAGGAGTTTGCCAATCAGCAAGAGTTATTAGATACTTGGGCTGCGTTTATGGACTTTAGAGATAATGTTTTAAAAGCGTTAGAAGAAGCACGTAATTCTAAATTGATCGGTAAATCATTAGAAGCGAAAGTGACGGTTTATCCTAATGAACAAATCCATGAGTTATTAACAGCTGTTGATGCAGATGTTGCTCAATTATTGATTGTTTCTGGTTTTGAGGTTGCGGCTAAAACGGCAGAAGTTCCTGAAAATGTGGAAAAATTCGATGATATGTCGATTCTTGTGGAAAAAGCAGCGGGTGAAACCTGTGACCGTTGTCGTGCTGTACGCACAGATGTTGGTGAAGATGAAAAATTACCACATTTATGTGCGCGTTGCGCTGCAATTGTTGAAGAAAATTATCCAGAAGCTGTGGCAGAAGGATTTGAAGACTAATAAAAAAGGAACTCTGGAAATTTTCCAGAGTTC
>NZ_CP013655.1:2270101-2485553 GCF_001465345.1 Enterococcus rotai
ATAATAAAGAAATCCAAAAAGTAATCAAAAACGGTATCCGCTGGTGTCAACCAACGCAAAATGCTTATCCAAATTACGGGCACCATGAACCTTTAGAATCTATTACAAACAAGAAAGGAAATGAACAATGAAATTAGGTGTATTTACTCCATTATTCAATAATTTAAGCTTTGAAGAAATGATCGATACAGTCTCAAAAGCAGGACTAGAAGCAGTTGAAATCGGCACAGGCGGCTCGCCAGGAAATGCTCATTTAGATATCGATCAATTATTAGCAAGTTCAGAGGCTAGAAAAGAGTATTTAGCGAAACTTGCTGACAAAGGCTTAACGATCAGTGCATTAAGCTGTCATAATAATCCTATTTCTCCACTAAAAGAAACGGCCCAAGAAGCAGATCAACTATTGCAAAAAACGATCAAACTAGCTTCTTTAATGAACGTATCAGTCGTCAATGGCTTTTCTGGTGTCTCAGGAGGAAATGCTACCGATACCCAAGTCAATTGGCCCGTGTTACCTTGGCCAACAGAATACGATGATAACTACAATTACCAATGGGAAAAGAAATTGATCCCTTACTGGAAAAATATCAATACCATCGCAGAAGATGCTGGAGTGAAAATCGGCATCGAATTGCATGGCGGTTTCTTATGTCATACACCTTATACGATGTTAAAACTCCGTGAAGCCACAGGCAAAGCAATCGGCTGTAATTTAGATCCAAGTCATTTATGGTGGCAAGGCATCGATCCAGTAGCTGCAGTAAAAATTTTAGGAGAAGCGGGTGCAATTCATCATTTCCACGCGAAAGATACGTATTTAGATCAAGACAACATCAATATGCATGGACTAACGGATATGCAGCCATATGGGAATGTCAAAACCCGTGCGTGGACGTTCCGCTCAGTTGGATGCGGTCATGATTTAAAAGTTTGGTCAGACATTATTAGCGCACTTAGAATTTATGGATACGATTATGTTTTAAGTATTGAACATGAAGACCCGATCATGTCAACAGAAGAAGGCTTAAACAGAGCGATTACTAATTTGAAAAGTATTATGATTAAAGAACAACCTGCGGAAATGTGGTGGGTATAATTAAGGAAACAACGCTCCATATAGTAGCCTTGTACTGTTCAACATCGACTCACTGTGTTCCTCGTGGTTCACAGCAAAGCTGAACGAAGCGTTTAGCTCTCAAGAAACCAAGTAGGTACTGAGCAACATCAGTTCATTGCATTCACTGTGTTTTACAGCAATTAGGAATCTGAATGTGGAACGCTTTTTGTTCCATATGAAGATTGTCTATTTTCCTGGAGAGCTGCTTCGTGAAGCTGGATGAAACAAAAGCTGAGTAGGCTGCTCAGACTTTGAGCAGTAGAATGAGAAAAATATAGCGATGCTTTTTATCGCGGATTTTTCTTATCTACTGTCGAAAAGTCTAGCCTGCAAAGCTAGACGTCAAAGAGAAGAACGCGACTGTTTCTGATCAATTTTCTCCCCATCCTACAAAAATTACCTTCTTTAATAGAAAGGACTCAAAAAATGACAGCAATCAATTTTGCCGTAATCGGCTATGGCGGGATGGGTTCATACCATATCCATAATATTATGCCTAATGAAAACGAACGAATCCATGTCGTTGGAACTTACGATATTTCAGGCGAACGTCAAAAAATTTCCAGTCAACACAAGCATAAAATCTACCATTCACTAGAAGAAGTCCTAACCGATGAAACGATCGAAGCAGTGTTGATCGCTACGCCAAATGATTCACATAAAGATCTAGCAATCCAAGCTTTGAAAGTTGGAAAACATGTTGTCTGTGAAAAACCAGTCACCATGAATGTAGAAGAATTGGACGAAGTGCTAAAGGTCGCTAAAGAGACAGGTCAAACCTTTATGGTTCATCAAAACCGACGCTGGGACCCTGATTTTTTGATCACACGAGAATTATACAAAAAACAACAAATCGGAGAATTATTCCAAATCGAATCACGCGTTCAAGGAGCAAATGGCATCCCGGGTGATTGGCGTCATGAGTTAAAACATGGCGGCGGTATGCTTTTAGATTGGGGTGTCCATTTATTAGATCAACTATTATTTTTAGTGGATAGCCGAATCGAAAAAGTATCTGCCGATTTAAGCTATATTCTTGGCGATGAGGTGGATGATGGCTTTATCACGTATATTATTTTTGAAAATGGCATTCGAGCAATTATCGAAGTTGGGACAACTAATTATACAAAATTACCTCGCTGGTATTTAAAAGGAACCCAAGGAACAGCCGTCATCCAAGATTGGGATCTTTCTGGTGAGATGATCGTTGATTCAGGCAAGAAAAATATCCAAGCACCAAAACCAATTCAAGCAGGCGTTGGTTTGACTAAAACCATGGCGCCACCATCAGAAGAAGCAACCGAGACGGTAGCATTACCCAAGGTTACTGCAGAATATGACACATTTTATAAAAATTTTTACAAAGTTGTTAGGGAACAAGCAGAACCCGTAGTTAAAAATGAAGAAGTCCGTCAAGTGATGGTTCTGATCGAAGAAATCTTTAAAGCAGCAAAAAGATGAATCAAATGAACGAAATAGCTTCATCCTAAAAGTAAAGTTCCCTAAATAGGGTACTTTACTTTTTTTTAGACTAAGCATAAAATATTAAAGAGCGGATTTAGGAAGAAGAAAAGGGAGAGTATTTGTGAAAAAAAAATTACAATTATTTAAAAAGAAACCAATTAAGTATTCATTGATCATAGTTGGAATGATTTTGTTGGTTTTTATCAGCAACTTATACTTACAGTGGTGTCAAAACGAATTATCATTTGATTTAGTAGCTAAATTTGCTTTTTCTTGGCATACTGAAAAATTTATTTTAGGTAGTCTAGTCTTGTTGCTATTTTTATTATTTCTATGTAGTGTAGCAGGTTCACTAATACTTGGAAGTGTCCTGTATGCAATTACGATCGGAATTTTAGGCTTTGCAGATTATCAAAAAATGTTTTACCGAACTGAGCCGATTTATCCAGATGATTTAAAAATGATTACGGAATTTGGTTTATTAAGAGAAATGATTGGAACGATTCCTTTTGTTATTATTATATTGATTGCAGCAATCGGTTTATTCTTTTTCGGCAGAGCCATTTATAAAAGCCGTCTGTTATCGAAAAAATGGCAGATCATACGAATCTCAGGCATAGTTATCACAGCAGCACTATTGCTGTATGTCAGCGATTTTAACAACCCAAATAATTTATTAAGGAAAGCCTATAACAAAACAGCGTTATGGATTCCCTATAGTCAAAAAATGAATTATTACAATACTGGATTTATGGGTGGATTTTTGTATAACTTAAAAGTTGATGCCATGGATAAACCAAAAAACTACTCAAAAAAGACCATTGAAGACATCACGACTAAATACACAAAAACAGCTCAAGCAACAAACAGTTTATCTGAAGAAAAGCCAAATATTATTTTTGTGATGAGTGAAAGTTTTTCAAATCCGCAAAATTTAAACGGTGTGACCGTCAATAAAGATCCTTTAAAAGAGTATTATGATATTGCAAAAACAACCTATAGTGGTCAAATGCTCTCGCAGAATTATGGTGGGGGAACAGCGAATATTGAATTTGAGGCACTGACCAGTTTCTCCATGGAATTATTCAATCCTCAACTGACAACGCCATACACAATGCTGATCCCTAAAATGAAGGAAGTTCCGTCGATTGTTTCGTTATTGAATCAGCAGGACTATCAAACAACCGCGATTCATCCTTATAATACATCGATGTATAAGCGTAAAGATGTCTATCAGACGATGGGCTTCGATCAGTTTATCAGTGAAGATACGATGAAATACACAGAAACACTTGAAAATAATCCTTATATTTCTGATGAGTCGGCATATAAAGAAGTATTCGATTTATTAAAAGAGGATCAAAAGCCGCAATTCGTTCATTTGGTAACGATGCAAACGCATATGCCATATAGCGATAAATACAAGAGCTCAGATTACTCTTCACAAAGTTTAGGAAACAAAAAAGCAATCGATAGCTACATGCAAGATGTTGCCTATAGCAGTGAAGCATTGAAACAATTTACAAGTTCATTGAAGGAGCTCAAAAGACGGACATTAGTTGTTTTTTGGGGTGATCATTTGCCTAGTATTTACTCAGATGAGATCAAATCGGCTAACGATGAAGTAAAAATACACCAAACGGAATTCTTAATGTATGACAATCAAGGAAAACTTAGCGAGAGAAACATACATGATGCAGTTACAAGTCCTTTTTACTTTACGCCTTCATTATTTGAACAAAGCGGCATGCAAATGACTGGTTTTTATCAATTGCTATCTGAATTAGAAAAACAAGTTCCAGCTTTTGAGAAAAGCTTCTATTATAAGGATAAACAATGGAGTAAAACACTTGCTCTAAATAAAGCACAAGAAGAATTATACGAAGACTATCGCTTGATTCAATATGATATTGTTTCTGGAGAAAATTATAGCTTAAAAACAGATTTTTTTAAATGAAACAAATGAGGTGAAAAGGAGTAAACGATGAGCTTTAAAAAGAAAGATAATCAAACGTATTATAATCCGATTCGTCGTGCCGTGTTGAACCACCAAATGATTCAACCAGGTGATAAAGTTGCAATTGGGATGAGTGGTGGCAAAGACAGCACAAGCTTGTTGTATTTTCTAGATATGATCAGCAAGCAAAAACGCTTAGGCTTTGAATTTGAAATCGTGCCGATCACATTAGCTATGGGGTTTGATATGGATATCAGCCCTTTGCAGGAATTTGTGGAAGGATTAGGGTATGAGCTGGACATTGTGCCGACTAATATTGCCCAAGTTGTCTTTGATATCCGAGAAGAACGCTCACCGTGTTCGCTTTGCGCCAAATTACGTCGAGGAATTTTGTATAAGCGTGCCAAAGAAGTTGGCTGCAATAAAGTGGCTTTAGGTCATCACCTAGATGATGCTATCGAAACGTATTTTATGAATTTTCTATTTCACGGTCAAATGGCTAGCTTTGATCCGATGAGCTATTTATCCAAAACAGATATCACCTTGATTCGCCCTTTACTTTATCTAGAAGAAAAACAGATCATTCAGTTTGTTCAAAGAGAAGAGCTCCCTGTGATTTTCAATCCATGTCCTGTTGATAAGAAAACCAAACGGGAAGAAATCAAACATCTTGTAAGTGGGTTAGCCCAAAGTTACCCTGATATTCGAGAGAAATTTATCATGGGGTTGGAGCAAGGGACATCTGAAAATTTTTGGACAAAGTCACTGCTATCACCTGAGTGAAAAAAGGAGTACTATGAAAAAAATTATTGTGTTGTTTTTGTTGGTACTTGGTGGTTGTTCGAAAATAGAGCCATCGAAAACTGAAGAAGTAAACCCTAAAGCAATTGAAAGCAAACAAGTCGAATTTGAATTTAAAGGGAAAAAATTGCTCATTACGAATCACTCGGAAAAGATTATGACATTGATAGAAACTGATACAACCTATTCTATAGAAGAAAAGGGAAAATGGCAGACGATCGATCAAATTTCAGGTTCGCTTTCAATTACGTACAATGTGTTAAGTAAAGAAGTGTACGAATACGATCTTACCAAAGAACTGTCGGAAATTGGTACCAATAAAATCAAAGTGACAGTTGTTTATACCTTTGAAACTGGTGATGAAACAAACCAATATGAAAAAGAGCTGATCTACAAAGAATAGCAGGAACTGCAAACTATTGAAACACAAAAAGACCACCTGAATATCTATCAGATGGCCTTTTTGTGTTTATGAGGGATCGACGCATTTTGCTAGTGTTTCCTTAATAGAGGCAACCACATCATAATGTTTCACATTCAACGTAGGGAAGGTATCATTAGGATCTAGATACAAATCATATTCCTGCATCATCGCTGATTTTGTCGAATGAATACCATGTTCCAAACCAGCTTTTGCCGCTTCAGCATCAATACCTTCGTAAATGGCTTTGACATCATTATAAGAAACGACTGGGACTGCTGTATCTTGTCCTAAAGCGTCGACCATCATTTGATAAAATTCTTGATATTTCATATTGGTATCACCAATTGCATACGTGCTGCGGTGTGTCCCGTTTTCCATGGCACCAACGGCGGCCTCAGCAACTTGTTCAACAGTTACCATTGCAGTGCCGCCTTTTAGTGCTGGGAAAACATCTTGACCTTTGATTTGTTCTGTAAACATTTTCCATAGCGGTTCACGGCCTGGCATTGTACCGAAAATATAAGGCAGACGTAAAGAGGTTACAGTCATGCTGCCGTCACCTTCTGCAAAAGCTACTTGTTCTTGTAATAAGCGCATCATTGGGTAAGCCTCAAGTGTTAAATTTGATTCAGGCAAACGCTCAGCGAATTCAGCAAAGTAAGAGCCAAAAACAACAAAATCTTTCACACCAGCTTCTTTAGCCAAGTAAGCTAAACGTTGAGTAGGCAATACATTTGCTTCGTAGAAAAATTTAGACGCAGGTTTTTTCGGAACGACACGTTCGTCTGCTCCAGCTGCATAAATAAAACCAACACAACCTTCAAGCATGGCTAAGATTGCTTCATCTGTCATATCATTGATATTTCCCAGAGTGACTGAAACATCACTAGAAAATAAATCCTCAGCTGGCATTGGCGGTAAAGAAATCGTAGCGACTTCATAGCCTTTTTTCAATAATTCTTCCGTTGTATAATACCCTAAAAAACCAGTTCCACCTAACACAAAAACTTTTTTACTCATGAGTAAAACCTCCTAAAATCTATTTGTGATATGAATCACATGTACAACTATAGTATAATCGTAATGAAGAGGAAATGTTGGACGCGAGAAATACAATTCTTATCCTAAATGAACAAAGGAGTGGTGTTATGAAAGCAAGTCTTCCTTATACTGGAACTAGTTACTATGGTTTTGAATTAACAAAAGCTGATTTTATTGTAAGAAACGAACGGTACAAAACTGCAACGGCTAAGACGAGCCGTATGACTGTTCAATTTCTTTTTATAAAAAACGGTTCTGGAAAAGTTCAGATCAATAATCAAGAATACCTAGTGGAAAAGGGGAGTGTACTTTGGCTATTTTCATATCATGTGTATCATTTTGTTGAAATTTATGAAGAAATCCAAGCCATCACTTTTGACCTTTCTTTAAATGTTTTAATGTTGTCCTCCTTGACTACCCGTTCGGTTGAACAGCATATGAGTTTTTTTGAATATTGGGACACACCTGTTCTTAAATGTGAAGAGAAGGACTTTACGTATTTATTAACGATTTTTACCCATGGACTGCAAGAATATGAGCAACAAGAGCGACTCTACGATCTATCGTTGCTTGCGGATTTATATCAAGTAATTGTCTGGTTTGAACGAACGGCAAGACATCAATGGACTCGTGAAAAACCAATTCGTGAGATCAGCTCCAAAATTTTGTTATATGTTCATTTTCATTATAGAGAAGAGTTGCTACTCAACGAAATAGCGGATAAATTTAAAAGTACACCGCAAACGATCAATCGAGGACTAAAGAAATTAACGGGAAAAACATTTGTAGAAAATCTGATTGACGTTCGCATCAATAATGCTTTAGCAATGTTAAAGTTTGAGGAGCTAGATATCGCTTTTATTGCTGATTTTATCGGCTATCGGTCAGTTCCTAGTTTTAATAAACAATTTAAGGCTATGACAGGTTATTCACCTACAGAAGTTAGAAAAATTAGAGCAACTGATAAGAAAATGAATTCGTTTCGTTTTCAAAACAGTCTCCCCTTTGAAATCTATACGTATATTAATCAACACTATAGTGAACCAATTTCAATTCAAACCGCAGCTAAATATTTTTATTCTAGCCCAACTAAAATCGATCAAATCGTCTTGGATGAGTTTTCAATGACCTTTAATGCGTTGGTAGAATATAATCGAATGTTATTTGCCCGTTCTCTTTTATTGAGCTCATCTAAAAAGATCAGTGAGATCGCTGAAGCCTGTGGCTATCAGTCGATTCGCACCTTCAACCGGAATTTTTTAACTTTTTGGGGCAATACGCCGAAAAAATATAAAGAACTGCTGACTAATAAATAGAAGAAAAAGACAGAATAACTAGTTTCTAAAAATCAACTACTTACTCTGTCTTTTTCACATTAAATGAACGAATTTATTTTCCGTTCCAACCTTTTAGGAAGCCTTTGGCAATTTGGTCGGAGTGTTCAAAGGCTTGTTTGGCAAGATAACCACCGATAGGAATTAATAAAGCTGCTGGCCCAATGCCACCTTTAATATCTTTTAGTTTTTTTTCTGAAATCACTTTTTTCAAAATAATCATTCCTTTCAAATTATCCTTTGATTGCTCCATAGATTCCTTTTGCAGTACAAACAGGATTCGCAAAATTTAAAGAAGATAATGAACATTTCGTATAGGCTCCTAGGCCAACGCCATAACGTTCCCAAAAACCATCATTACTTCCACCACAAATCTTTTTTAATTCTTGCTCGTTCAATTCTTTTTTGATCATTTTCTTACCTCTTTCTTTCATTTTTTATTTTTACTTCCTCTCCAATAAAAGTAGAGAGTCAAAGTTAAAACGATTATTGTAATTCCGATAAAATTCGTTAATAAAAAGCTATCGATTCTAAAATAAATCGATACTGTATCATTAATCCAATCCGCAATAATGTAACTGATTATGACACTTATTGTTTTTTCAGTAATAGAAGCTATGTCAATTCCTTTTTCAACTATTTTTATTATCCTGATCCTTTCGTTAGAAGTCTTTTTCAATTGTTTTGTTCTCCTTTCGACGATCGTTGATTCTTCATACTGGTACGGCCCTTTTTTTTGCGAGACCTTGCTACATACTTGATTATATAGTGGCTTATTTAATTTGTGTTAAAAAGATCCTGAATACTGTTGATTTCATTCTTGAATGAGCTAAATAGCACTTTTCATTCATTCGAGAACGATTTAACCGTGGTTCAGGAAGTTTTTTTATGTTATATAGAAATTGTGTCATACTAAATTTAGTAAATTCATATAGGGAGGGAAAACAAATGGATATCAAAAAAATTAAGAATGTAAAAAAATGTTCCGATAAACAATTATTGGTTGTAAGAGGAGGAACTAATTTATATAATGGAAAACCAATTTCTAATGTTGCACAGTGTGTGTTTTCTTTTTTCAAGAAATGTTAAATAGTGATTCTTTTTGATATAATTTAATCAGGAGGGGATCACTTGATTAATATTAATACAAAAGCTTACATATTAAGGATGATTGTGGATCTTTTTTATTTATACGGGTTACTTTTTTATATTAATAAAAATGACTACACTAAGAAAAAATTAGCGATCATCTTTATTTTCCTACCAATAACCTTTATTTTCCAATTATTTAGTGGTCTGGCAGATATGATTCCTATTTTGAGCAGTTATTTTTTATTAAAAAGAAACGGGAAATTTAATCATATTCTTTTAAACAAGCTTACTTTATGTATGCTTATAAATGACGTTTCATCAATCGTAAGCTCAATTATTATGTATTTTGGGTTTTCACATGGTGGAATAAAAGGGTACACGTATATTTTTATTCAATTGATTTTGAAATTGTTTCTACTATCACTTTTTATCATGTTATACAAAAAATTACATGTTAACTCAGTAATTGAGCATTATAGCTCCGAATTAACATCAGTTCTGATGATTTATCTATTTGCAGTTTCTTTACTTGTCTCATATGCGGCTCATTATTATGAGGCATTTGATCAATTTATTATGGGAGTGACGGGTTTCATTATTGTTCAAACTATATTTGTTATCTTATTTTTTATCCGAATCACATTAAGGCAAAAAGAGAAATACGAACAACAATTAGAAAAACAAGAATTGATTAATTTAAAAAATTATACAGACCAATTAGAACAGAATCAAGAACAATTATCAAAATTCAAACATGACTATAAAAATATTTTACTAAGTCTAAAAGAGGCTTCAGCGAATAGTGAAAATCAGGTGTTCTTTGAGCAAGTGCAAGAGTTGGAAAACTATTCGAATCATTACATTTCAACATCGGATTTGAACTACGGTCACTGCCAAAATATTAAAAATATGTATTTGAAAAGTCTGATTATCTCTAAGTTTCATGAAGCAAAGAAACAACAAGTTTACTTTAAATTTGAGTGCTATGAAGTAGTCGAAAAAATTCCGATGCCGATTTTTGATTGTATTCGTGTTTTAGGTATTGTTCTTGATAATGCAATCGAAGCGACAAGTGAAAATGAAGAACGTACAATATCGTTTATGATTCATCAAGATAATTATCAACTGGAATTTTATATTGAAAATTCTTTTCAAGATCTAGATATTCCTCTAAACTCTCTACTAAAAAAAGGCTTTACAACTAAAGGAAATCATCAAGGTTTAGGATTGAGTACAATTAAGGATATAAACAAAAAGAATAAGAATATGTTTGTTCAATACCAAAAAGATCAATATAAATTTTCCACTCAGATCATCTTGATTTGGGAGTAAGGGAGGCAGTATGAGTTATCCGATTATTATTTGTGAAGATCAAATTATCCAATTAAATCAAATTGAGACTATTATTCAGAATTTTATTCTCTTTCATAATAATCTTTTTCAAATTACCTTAAAAACACAGAGTCCAGAAGAAGTAAAAAAATACCTGCATAAATTTAAACCAAAGCAGGGAATTTATTTTCTGGATATTGATTTAAATCATAAAATGAATGGGATCGAACTTGCAGAGGAGATACGATCACATGATGTACAGGCAAAGATTATTTTTATTACAACTCACGATGAAATGATTCCTTTAACGATAAAACGTCGGATAGAAACATTGGGTTTTGTGGTAAAGGATCAATCATTAGAAAGTTACCGAGCCGAAATCGTAGAGTTGTTAGCTCTTGCCCAGCACAGAATTGACTCTTTGAAAATAGAGCAAAATAATGCGTTTGTTTTTTCGATTGGTTCACAAACGTTTCTACTTGATCTACAAGAAATATACTTACTAGAACCTTCAGCGCTACCTCATAGAGTGACACTTTACACAAAAAACGGTCAATATGAATTTTATGGGAAATTAACAGATATAGAAAAGAAATACCCGGTATTATTTAAAATCAATCGTTCTTGTTTGATTAATCCTAAAAACGTTAGAGAAATAGAGTTCAAAAAACGTTTGATTTATTTTAATGCAGAATTAACAAGGACATTTGCTATTGGAAAAACCAATAGGATTAAAGAACGGTTTCAAAAAATTCTTAACTAATTTTTGGAAAGGATATCAAATAATATATGAAACCATTTCCTTATATTCAACAACAAGATGAAAAAGATTGTGGTGTGGCTTGTCTAGCCATGATTCTAAACTATTATAAAACAGAAATCCCTATCCATAAATTACGAGAATTATCAGGGACCGATTTGGAAGGAACTTCTGCCTTTGGCTTAAAAAAAACATTGGAAAATTTAGATTTTGAGTGTTTAGCTATTCAAGCAGATAATGAAATTTGGCAGGAAAAAGAATTGCCATTTCCCTTAATTGCTCATGTGTTAGTCGACAATAGTTTTATGCATTATGTCGTTGTGTACGATAAAAAAGGAGCCTCGTTATCACTTGCAGATCCAGCCAAAGGAAAAGTAAAAAAGTCAATTGAAGCATTTTCAGCAGAATGGACAGGTATTTTGATCTTACCTACACCAAAGAAATCCTATCGACCGATTAAGGAAAAAGTTAATGGATTAAGTTCGTTTTTACCAATAATTTGGCAACAGAAAAAATTGGTTTTTCATATTGTATTAGCCTCATTTTTTATTACTTTATTTGGCATTGGAAGTTCCTATTATTTTCAGGGTCTCCTAGATTATTTTATTCCATATCAAGCACATTCGGCGCTTAATATTGTGTCTAGTGGATTGATTATTGTCTATCTTTTTCGGGTGTTTTTTGAATATAGTCGCAGTTATTTATTAATTATATTAGGGCAACGAATGAGTATTGCAATTATGTTGACTTACTTTAAACATGTGTTAACACTCCCAATGACTTTTTTTGCAACACGTAAATCAGGAGAGATTATCTCTCGTTTTTTAGATGCGAATAAGATTATTGATGCTCTTGCTAGCGCCACACTTTCTGTTTTTTTAGATATTGGAATGGTGCTATTAGTGGGAATTACCTTAGCCATTCAAAATAGCACACTCTTTTTAATCACACTGGCATCATTACCATTTTACCTCATAGCAATTTTAGCATTTGTTAAAAGCTACGAAAAAGCGAATCAAGAAGAAATGACTGCTGGAGCTACGCTAAACGCCAATATTATCGAAAGTTTGAAAGGGATAGAAACAATTAAAGCTTATAGTGGAGAAAATCAGGTGTATGATCGCGTTGATAGAGAATTTATCAAACTTATGAAAAAATCATTTCAGACTGTAACCTTGGATAATGTACAACAAGGAATAAAACATACCATTCAATTGATCAGTAGTGCTTTGATTCTGTGGCTAGGTTCATATTTTGTGATGGATGGAACCATTAGCTTAGGTCAATTAATTGCATATAACGCATTACTTGTGTTTTTTACGGATCCTTTACAAAATATCATAAACCTTCAAGTAAAAATGCAAACAGCTCAAGTGGCCAATAAACGACTAAATGAAATTTTTGACATTGAACCTGAACAAGTGAATACCTCAATAGAAAAAACTATTTCTGTAGAAAACTTTCAGCAAGGCATTTCTTTAGAGCGGGTTTCATTCTCCTATCATATGAAAGCACCTACGCTAAATGCGATTTCCTGTTGGATTCCTGCTCATAGTAAAGTTGCATTAGTAGGCGTTAGCGGGTCGGGAAAATCTACTTTAGCAAAATTACTAGTAAATTTTTATTCTCCTTCAGAAGGAACAATCAGTTATGGACAGGTAAACCATCTAGATATTGAATACAAACAGCTAAGAGAAAATGTGACGTATATCCCGCAAGACTCTTTTTTTTTCAGTGGAACAATTTTAGAGAACTTGACTTTTGGTTTATCTATAATACCAAGTTTTGAACGTATTTTAGAAGTTTGTAAAGCTGTCCAATTAAATGAATTTATTAACCAGCAACCTTTGCGCTTGGAAACAGTTTTGGAAGAAGGTGGGGTGAATCTTTCGGGCGGACAACGTCAGCGTCTAGCTATTGCTCGAGCGTTATTAAAAGATGCAGACATTCTGATTTTAGACGAAGCAACCAGTGGATTAGATACTATATTAGAACATAAAATTTTAGAGTATTTACTACAACTTGAGAATAAGACACTTCTTTTTATCGCTCACCATCTATCAATTGCGAAAGAATGTGATCAAATTCTTGTTCTTCATGAAGGACAATTAGTTGAGCAAGGAACTCATGATAAATTACGATTTAACCAAGGAATTTACCAGCAGTTGTGGGAAATATAGTAAAAGGAGGATTGACAATGGCAAAGAATGATTGGCTTGACCACTCCAGTATTTATAGTCAACAACACAATACCTTTTATCGTTGGATAGTGTATCCAGTTATCATCCTATTTTTGTTGTTAGGACTCTTTTTATTTTTCGCCAAAAAAGAAGTAGTCATACAAACGACAGCACAGTTGATTGGCACAGAAACAGAGAAAGTCCAGGTTCCTATAGATGCTAAAATACTAGAAAATAAGTTACATGAAAACCAACGAGTACAAAGAGGTGATTCTTTAATAATTTTTGATACAGAAGTGTTGTCGAATGAACAAAAACTGCTTGAACAAGAAAATAAAACAATTGAAAAGCAAAAGAAAGCAGCTCAAACGTTTATTGATAGTTTAACTCAAGAGCGTGATCTTTTTGAAAGCGAAGATATATATGGTTACAGTAATCAATTGAAAAGCTTAGTAGCAGAAAATGAATCCAATGAGTATATGTCCAAACAAAGTATAGAAATAACTAAAAAGAATCTTGAGATGTATCAGAAAAACAAAGAGCAGATGTCTCAACAGCTGAATGAAAGACAAAGCCAAAAGAATGAATGGGAGCAAGTTCGTTCTGCGTGGAATAATAATCAGCAAGAAGTCCAAGGTTTTGCTACAGAAATCATGGCTAAATATCAATTCTGGCAATCTCAGTTATCAAATACTTCAGAAGAACTAAATAATCAAGTACGGACAACTGTCTTAGTTGAAATCGAAGAGCAGATTGCACAACTAAATAAGGAAATAGAGCAAGTACAAGGAGAACTAGCTAAACTGGTTATACCAGCTAACTCTGATAATGAAGTCAATAGTTATCATAAAAAAGCCAAACAAAAGATAGAACAGACGGTAGCAACTACCAGACAAAGTTTGCTTGAATTAACGAATACTCAACAGAAAAATACGACTGCACTCAAGACGCTGAATGAACAAATCGAACAAGGTACACTAAGGGCTTCGATCGATGGAAGGGTTCACTTAACTGAACAAGTAAGTGGGCAAAAAGTTGTTCAACAAGGAACGCTTTTAGCGGAGATTTATCCAATCTTGCAGGACGATTATATGATGTTCACTGCACTATTGCCTACAAATGAAATTAATCGTATAGAAAAAGGAATGAATGTTCACTTCAAATTAGATAAGAACAGAGAAACAACAACGGTTGATGGCATTTTAACAGAAATTTCAGAAACAAGTACGACAAGTGAACAAGGAACTTTTTTTACCATTAAAGGAGAATTACGATTGCCAAGAAAATTCAAAAATCGGTATGGGCTCACAGGAGAGCTATCTCTCATTGTTGGGACTAAGACATATTGGCAACAAATTAAAGAGATCCTATTAAACAAAGAATAAACTACAACTTTTTCAAACTAAACAGAAATTTTTCTGAAAATCAAGACGATTTCATTTGAAAAACACTAAAAGAACAGGTATAATTAGTTCATCAATGATAATTGGTGAAGGATATTGATCTGTCACCACTATTATTTCATGAGGGAGTAACTGGCGGCGCTAGCTGCGGCAACATCACCAACTCCGAAAGAAATTTCTGGTGTTGTCTTAAACGGTGAGACTTATGTATGTTCTATTTAGCATACAGAGGTCTATTTTTTTTCGTTTTTGCTGCGAACCAATGAGTTCAAAAACGTGTTCGTTTCGCTATAATGAAGTAAAATAGATTAAAGTAGCTGTAAATTATGAGGAGGATATCATGTCAGAAGAGAAAAAGGTTCAACTATCTGAAGCATTTTACACGCAGTCAGATGAAGAGGTCTTACAAAAGTTTGATACGACAGTCGAAGGACTAACAGATCAAGAAGCCAAAAAAAGGTTAGAGAGTTACGGCGCCAATGCACTCGATGAAGGGAAAAAGAAATCAATTGTTGTAAAATTCTTTGAACAGTTTAAAGATTTTATGATCATTGTATTGCTATTTGCGGCTGTGATTTCCGCGGTCTTCTCAGGTGATTTTGTTGATTCATTCATCATCTTACTTGTGGTCATCTTAAATGCGATCTTTGGTGTGATCCAAGAAGCTAAAGCAGAGCAAGCAATCGAAGCGTTGAAAGAGATGTCTTCACCCAATGCCAATATTCGTCGTGATGGTCATGTGATCACGGTTAAAAGTGACGAATTAGTACCAGGCGATATCGTCTTATTAGAAGCAGGAGACGTTGTTCCAGCAGACTTACGTTTATTGGAAGCAGCCAGCTTGAAAATTGAAGAAGCTGCCTTGACTGGTGAATCTGTACCGGTTGAAAAAGAAGCGACTATTTTAGAAGGTACTGCATCTGATATTGGGATCGGTGACCGAATCAATATGGCTTATTCAAGCAGTAACGTCACTTATGGCCGCGGAATCGGTGTGGTTGTCGGCACAGGAATGAACACAGAAGTCGGTAAAATCGCCGGCATGTTAGCTAACGAAAAAGAAACAGAAACACCATTAAAACAAAATTTAAACCAATTAGGTAAGATGCTGACGATTGCTATCTTAATAATTGCAGCGATTATGTTCGTTGTCGGTATGATGAACGGTCGTACATGGATCGACATGTTATTAACGTCTATCTCATTAGCCGTTGCAGCAATTCCAGAAGGATTACCTGCAATCGTAACGATTATTTTAGCGCTAGGTACACAAAAAATGGCGAAGAAAAATGCCATTGTCCGCAAACTACCTGCTGTTGAAACATTAGGTAGCACAGACATTATCTGTTCAGATAAAACTGGGACGTTAACATTAAACCAAATGACGGTTGAAGCTCTTTATACAGATAATGAAGTAAAACCTGCAACAGAGGCTGTTGCGATGAATAACATGGCATTAAAAATCATGAATTATACAAACGATACAAAAATCGCGCAAGATGGTTCATTGATCGGTGATCCAACAGAAACAGCACTTGTTCAATACGGTTTAGATCACGACTTCAACGTAACTGAAAAAGTGGCAGCTGAACCTCGTGTGGCTGAGATTCCATTTGATTCAGATCGTAAATTGATGACAACTGTTCATCAATTAGCAGATGGTAAATTCTTAGTTGCCGTCAAAGGTGCACCAGATGAATTATTAAAACGCTGTAAACAAGTTTTATTAAATGGTCAAACACCAGCAATGGATGACAAACAACGTCAAGAAATTTTAACGACGAACACAAAATTAGCAAAACAAGCCTTACGTGTCTTAGGAATGGCCTACAAAATCGTAGATGCAGTGCCAGCTGAAATGGATTCTGATTTAGTCGAAAAAGACTTAGTATTTGCAGGACTTGTCGGCATGATCGATCCAGAACGTAAAGAAGCAGCCGAAGCTGTGAAAGTGGCCAAAGAAGCGGGCATTCGTCCAATCATGATCACAGGTGACCACAGAGATACAGCAGAAGCAATCGCAGCGCGTCTTGGCATCATCAAAGAAGGCGACGACGCTGCCGTGATTACAGGTGCTGAACTAAACGAATTATCTGACGAAGCATTTGCTAAAGTCGTTGAACATTATTCCGTTTATGCTCGTGTTTCACCTGAACATAAAGTACGTATCGTTAAAGCGTGGCAGCAAGAAGGTAAAGTTGTTGCGATGACAGGTGATGGCGTCAATGATGCGCCAGCATTGAAAGCAGCTGACATCGGTATTGGTATGGGAATCACTGGGACAGAAGTATCAAAAGGTGCCTCTGATATGGTCTTAGCAGATGATAACTTCTCAACAATTATCGTAGCCGTTGAAGAAGGCCGTAAAGTCTTCTCAAATATCCAAAAAACGATTCAATATCTACTTTCTGCCAACTTAGGAGAAGTCTTAACACTATTTATCGCAACAATGTTAGCGTGGGATACATTACTACCAGTTCACTTATTGTGGATCAACTTAGTAACGGATACCTTCCCTGCAATTGCTTTAGGTGTAGAGCCTGCCGAACGTGACGTCATGAGCCATGCTCCTCGTGGGAAGAAATCAAACTTCTTTTCTGGTGGTGTCTTGAGCAGTGTGATCTACCAAGGGATCACACAAGGTGCGTTGACGCTGATCGTATATAAAATGGCGATCGAATTCCCAGCTCATACAGCAGCAAATATGCCAAACTTATCTGCAACAGCCTTGTATGATTTACAACACGGTGACGCCTTGACAATGGCATTTGCCACATTAGGATTGATTCAATTGTTCCACGCGTTTAATGTGAAATCTATTTACCAATCAATCTTTAAAGTGGGCTTGTTCAGAAACAAATCATTCAACTGGGCTATCTTAGTATCGTTCTTGTTACTAGCAGCAACGATTCTAATTCCAGGATTCAATGACTTGTTCAGCGTAACGTCATTAGATGCTTACCAATGGGCAATCGTTGCTGGAACGTCATTTGCGATTATCCCAATCGTTGAAATTGTAAAATTTGTTCAACGTAGAATGGGAAAAAGTTAATAACAAATCGAAAAAAATGAATAGACTTATAAATAAGTTTAAAGTCAACTAAATACGAAGACCAAAAATCATGAAAAAGATTTTTGGTCTTTGTATTTTTTTTAATTAAATCAATGTAAAAAGACTCTCAAACTATTTCGATTTAGTTTTACTGAAAAGAGAAAAAGGGATTAAACTTATTTTAGAGACTTTTATTTTTTTTTCAAAAAAAAACAGCTCTTATTTTTGAATAATAAAAAAAAAGTGACTGCTTTTTTGCTGTATATTATCTACTATCAAAGAGTAAACAGGAAACTTTGATGAACAGTTGTCACTCGCTAAGGTAGGAAAGGAAGAAAAGAATTATGAGCATAAACGTATAAAGAAACGGTGAATTATCTTTTAGAGGGACGAAAATCGATAGAGTTCCAAACTTTTACAAAAAAGCTATCATAAGTATATGATTGTCTAAAAATCGATTTTCATGAGACAATCAATACATATTAAATTTAAGGAGTGATTGGATATGTCAGAAGAAAAAAAACTTGAACCTTACAGACACACCGATGGGAAAGGGTGGATTGATCATGGACCTAGAAATACTAGTCGTGATGAAAAAAATCCAGATATTCTAGTGCCACCTACTACTGACCACGGAACGATGGCGAATTTAAGATTTAGTTATTCTGATTCACATCAACGCTTAGAAGAAGGCGGATGGACAAGAGAAATCACAAACCGTGATTTTCCCATTTCACAAGATGTTGCTGGCGTAGACATGAGCTTAGAACCCGGTGCTTATCGAGAAATGCATTGGCATAAGGAAGCTGAATGGGGCTTGATGCTCTATGGAAACGCTCGTGTGACGGGTATTGATGAATACGGACGCTCCTTCATTGATGACATTAAAGCCGGAGATTTATGGAACTTTGAAGCGGGAGTTCCTCACTCTATTCAAGCGTTAGACGAAGGCTGTGAATTTTTATTAGTTTTCAGTGAAGCTGATTTTTCTGAAAACAACACATTCTTATTATCGGATTGGTTGGCACATACACCACCTGAAGTGGTTGCCGCAAACTTTAAAAAATCAACAGAGGAAATTGAAAGTTTCCCTGCTAAAGAAAAATATATTTTTAAAGCAAATATTCCTGGTTCTATTGAAGAAGTCGAACGCCCAAATGTGAATGGGAAAGTTCCATCGCCATTTACATTTCATATGGATACAATTAAACCGATTGAATCAGAAGCTGGTCGTGTACGAATCGTCGATCAAAACGTTTTTCCTGTAGCGAAAACAATTTCGGCTGCTTTTGTGGAAGTAGAGCCAGGTGGAATGCGCGAACTTCACTGGCATCCTAAAGCTGCAGAATGGCAATACTACATTCAAGGGAAAGCTCGCATGACAGTTTTTAACTCTGCTGGTGTTTCTAGAACGTTTGATTTCCAAGCAGGAGACGTAGGTGTCGTTCCAATCGTAGCTGGACACTACGTACAAAATATTGGTGATGAACCCTTGATTTTTGTAGAAGTCTTCAAGCATGGTGAGTATTCTGATATTTCATTAAATAAATGGTTAGGCTCTTCCCCATCGCAAATGGTAGCGGATCATTTAAACGTTACGAAACAATTTGCGGAGTCACTACCAAATCCAGAAAAGCCACAACCTGTTGTTTGGTTTAAAAAACCAGAATAGTTTTTGTTTCAATGCCTAGAAAATAAATAGGAAAATTTTCTAGGCTTTTTACTATCAAAAATTGGAGGAATAGAGAGTGAATAATCGTAAAGTACCGACTTATCCTGTAATGGAACTACCTTGGATTGCTTTTTTTCTAGCGATTGCGGCTGGCTCAATGGACGGGTATACCTACTTTGTAGGAAAAGCATTTAGCACAGTACAATCAGGAAATATCATTTTATTAGGACAAACAATTGCAACAAAAGACTGGCAGCATTTAGCTACAGTGGCACTAACCATCTTATGTTTTGGATTAGGTGCGATGACCACAGGAATTATTGAAGTATTGGGCATTAAAATGAAGAAAATCTGGGCATTTGAAATTTTACTTATAGAAGCAGTCGTTTTAGTTGGCTTAGGTTTTTCATCAATTAATAGTGTTTTTACCATCCTACAGATATGTATGCTTGTTTCTTTTCTAGCTGGAATGCAAGGGAATGCTTTTCATAAAATAGATGGCATGCTTTATGGAAATGTTGCCGTGACATTAGTGGTACAATTAGCTTTCAATTATATTATTCAAGCTTTTACCGGAGCAAAAGATGCATGGAAAAATAGTTGGTTATATTTTTCTGTATTAATTGGTTTTGCAGGTGGCGGACTAATTGGGACTATTTTGACAAAAGCTTATGGTGAAAAATCTTTATGGTTTACAGCAATTGTTTTAGTAGGAATTGCCTTCTATTCAAAAATGATCAAAGTAGAGGAAAAAGCGATTAAAGTTGATCCTGTTTAGTAGTAAATAAATAGTGAAGTCGAATAAGTTTTCAAAGACTCGACAGTAACGAACTATAGAGAAAGATTCAGTCGCGCAGAAAGCGAAATAGTTCAATGAGTGTTTCTTTTCTGCGTTATTCGAGGATTGGTAAATGGGAAAATCGGTGTAATTATTTAAGGACGTGAATGGATGAATAAAAACAAAGAAACCTATGATGGGGTACGCTATAATCGAAGCGCTCTTATGGTTGTTATTCTACTGGGCGCATTTTGTATTATTATGAATCAGACGCTGTTGATCACAGCCTACCCAACGATTATGAAAGACCTGAATATAAGTTTAAGCACCGTTCAATGGTTAACAACGTTGTTTCTCTTAGTTTCAGGTATTACTATTCCTTTGTCTGCTTATTTAATGAAGCAAATCCAGTCTAAATATTTATTTTTAACTGCCTTGAATTTATTTTTAATTGGCGTGCTTATTTGTTATTTCGGTCCAACATTCAAGTATTTGCTTTTTGGACGATTATTACAGGGAATTGCTTCTGGAATTATGCTTCCTTTGATTCAGACGATTGTATTAACGCTGTTCCAAAAAAACGAACGTGGAACTGCTATGGGGTTTGTTGGTTTAGTAGTTGCGTTAGCTCCCGCGATAGGGCCAACGCTATCTGGATATATTATTACCTATTTCAACTGGAAAACATTATTTCTTATTACAATACCGTTGATCCTTCTATCAGAAATAGGGGCTTTACTGTTTTTTAAAGTCAGCATACCCTTAAAACAGAGTAAGTTAGACATTCCTTCTGTGTTTTTATCGATCATTGGATTTGGTAGTTTGTTATACAGTATTAGTTTAGCTAGTACTAAAGGCTGGTTGTCTAAGGAAGTAATTGTTCTTTTTTTTATAGGATGTACTGTGCTTATTTCTTTCATTGTACGAGAGTTGAAAATTTCAAATCCTCTATTGAACTTAAAAGTGTTTAGCTACTCAACTTTTTCAGTTTCTGTGTTTCTAAGTGCCATTTCTTATATAGCCTTGCTTGGGTTTGAATCTATTTTACCAGACTATATTCAAAAGGTTCATCTAGAAAGTCCAATTGATTCGGGGTTGATTTTATTACCTGGAAGCATCGTGATGGGATTAATGAATCCAGTTACAGGAAAATTATTTGATCGATTTGGTGGACGTTTTTTAATCCCGATTGGTTTGACGTTATTGTCTTTAGGGACATTTCCATTTCTATTTATCACTGAGACAACGCCAATTCTTCTCATAGCTATTTTCTATGCTATCCGTTTATTGGGGATATCTATGGTCTTGATGCCAGTGACAACAACAGGAATGAATGCTTTACCCAATGATATGATCAGTAACGGGACCGCAACGAATAATACATTAAGGCAAATTGCTAGCTCCTTTGGGACTGCTGTATTAGTTACGTTTCTATCTAGTCATGCCCAAGCTACTCCTACACAATCATTGGCAATTGGAAGTTCCACACTTGCTATAAAAGAATCATTGGAGGTTGCCGATTATCGTCATGCGTTTGCGATGGCTTTTGTTTTTTGTATCGTTGCTTTAGTTAGTTCCTTAATTATTTTTCGTAAAAAAGGATCGAATACTAAAAAGAGAGAAAAGAAAGAATAATCATTTGAATTATTTATAGACGTTTATAAGGAAGTGATAATCCCCACTCTTTCAAAAATACATTACCGGTTAAACAGATATCTAGTGAAAAAATTAAGTTTTTTTATAGAAATACGTATTGCTTTTCTATCTACTCATTTGGGTGTATATTAAAAATTGAAAATAAAGTATATTTATTGATAGTGCGATGACTTCTACTAGGCAATAATTAAGTTAGCTATGTTTATGAAATACCTATAACGATAGGCTACTTAATAAAGAAAGTTTAGTAGAGTAAGTCATCGTTTCTATTTTTTAAACTCGATTACTGATAAAACAATTGAGAAATCAACTATGCAAAGAGTGGGAATAGATGTTAGAAAAGTATTTAGAAAAAAATATTTATAGAAAAATTGTTCTTCTTGAAGCACTATACAAATATGAAAAAATTGACATTACGCATTACATAGAAATATTCGAAGCATTTCCAACAACAGTACAAAATGATTTGGAAGATTTGGTTCAGACCTTAGATATATACATATTAAGTTATGAGAAACAAAAAAAATACTTTTATGTAGAATTTAATAAAGATATTCCATTATTTGAAATTCGCAAAATCATCTATCAGCAATCATTATTTCTAAAAACGTGTACAAAATTTTTGGAGCAACAGTTTAATTACTTAGATTTAGTAGAAGAAGAATTTATTTCAGTTAGTAAAGCTTATAATTTGAAGAAAAAAGCAGAAGCTTTTTTTTCTGCTTGTCATCTGGATTTCGAAAATGAACGGTTGAATAGTTCAGAATTTGAAACGAGGTTCTTATACTTATACTATCTAACAAAAATTGACATCAATTATGAAACAAATCAGACGATTGAATTTGAAGAAGCGTGCGAGGACATGCTCGATTTGATTGAACACGAGTTTTCAACCAGAGTTTATACGGAAGAAAGTCGTTATTTTATTTTACAAGGAATGAATATTGCCTATTCACGTCAAGACAAAGAAAAGCTTGAATTAGAAGAAAAGGTCATCGTCGATTTAAAAAAACGGCCCATTTTCAAGTTAGTCGAGCAAGCATGGAAAAGTTTGAATATGGAGCGGTTTTTACCAGAACATGAAATTGTTTATGTGGTGTCTCTTTTTAATTCTTGTGAGTATTCTTTTAGTCAATTAGAGAATTTATTTGAAGATCATGAGAAATTACGCAGTACGTTTTTAGTTGGTCGTCCAGATATTATTCGGTTAATTCAATATTTTGAAGAAGAATTTGATCAAATTTTATTAGGGGATTTTAGTTTTGAAGAAGGGATTATCCGTTTAACAAGGAATGCTTGGTATAATCATCAAGTTTTAGTCCACGGTTCTTTTTATACGCTGCATCCTAAAAATGAAGAGCTGTTTCAACGAATCGTTAAAGTTTTATTTAAATGGGGACAAGGAATTAAAAATCTTCTTGTAATTGATACAAATTTAATCTATCGTTTTATTGACGAAGCGGGCCCTATTTTAATGCAAGAAAAACTGCTCTTCCGTTTGAAAATCGTGACCGATTCTGATTCAAAATTTTTACTGTATCAAAGTAAATTCTCTGAATTCAATGTTTTTGATATAGTGGTAGAGAATAAATTTTACCGTTCCATATACGAAGTTGAAGGATATGACCAATCGATTCGTAATGAATATATCTTTTGTGAAGAGGCCCTGATTCCATCGGTGTTAGAAGATCATCCTCATATCATTCCAATCTCTGTAGATATGTTATTAGATCATTCTTTCTTGTTAGTGTGTATGAAGCCGTATCAACACTTTATGGAAGTTCATAATACTTCCTATATTAATGGGGTAAAGTGATAATACATTTTTACGTGTTAGTTGGTAAAAAGACGAAGAATGTTAAGGTAAAAGATGCAGCCTAAGTTTTATATGGTTTATGACAGATGAGAATCAAATCGATTCCGTGTGACGTCACCCTGTACCTGACTGAGTTTCTCAGCAATTCTAGCGAAGTTACTTCTGATTTCACTAGTAATTCGAATTCCTAGAGTAGGGGATGTGACTCGTAGTGTTATGTCTCAGATAAAAATAAACAGTAGATTACTTTTAAGTATCGATGGATCCTTGATGTTTGAAAAATAGTTTTTAAGGTCAAAACAAGTCAAAAAAGTGGACAAATTTTCATATTGCGGTATTATTATTATAGAGATTTAGCTTTAAAATATGGAGGTTAGTCGTGATGAACTATTTAGATGAAAATGAAGAAACAGAAGAAAAACAACAACCAAATGCGTTTATGAAAAAATTGTTTGAAGAGCGAACAATTTTGATTTACGGAGAAATCAATCAAGATTTAGCACGAGAAGTAACATCTCAATTATTGTTGCTAGCTGCAATGGGTGATGAGCCTATCAAAATCTTTATCAATAGCCAAGGCGGACATGTTGAAGCGGGAGATACGATTCATGACATGATCAAATTTGTAAAACCAGAAGTGATCGTGATCGGAACTGGTTGGGTTGCAAGTGCTGGTATTACGATTTACTTAGCCGCTGAAGCGAATAATCGTTATAGCTTACCAAATACTCGCTATATGATCCATCAGCCTGCTGGTGGCGTTCAAGGACAAAGCACAGAAATTCAAATCGAAGCGAAAGAAATCATTCGTATGCGCGAACGTGTGAACCGTTTGATAGCTGAAGCAACTGGACAAACATATGAAAAAATTGCCAAAGATACAGACCGTAATTTCTGGATGTCTGCTGATGAAGCAAAAGATTATGGCATGATTTCTAAAATCATCCAAACAAGTGATGAAATCAAATAAATAGTTGAAAAAGAGGCTGGGACAGAAGCGTTTAATCCCGAGAAATAAGAAGGAATTCACGGAAATTGCTCTTCAAATTTTTGTGAATTTCGGCTTATTTCCGAAGGGATTGCTTCTGCTCCCGCCGTTTATTCGTATTTAGGGTGTGAAACAAAAGTGTTTTTTACTTTTGTTCCACACCCTTTTATTTTTCTATTAATAAAAGGAAATAAGCATTTTACAGATTACTCTTGTCATCTACCTATAAAAAAGTGTAAAATTGAGTGATTACTAAAAGAAAGTAGGAAAGATTGTGAAACCAAATTTAGGCTATTATGTGCAAAACATCAATGATATTGTTAAAGAAACAGAAGAAGTCGGCGAAAAAATGAACGACTATTACGAAGAAGTTCGTAAAGCAATCGATGAAGAAAAAACAGCTGATTTATCTCCAGAAAGAATTGCAGAAATCCAACGCATCTTCCAAGATGGTACCAAAGAATATACGATCATGTTGGAAAAAGTTACACAATTACGCCCACCAGCACGCGTAATGGGAATCCACAAAAAATTTGAACGTTCGTACATTGAATACTTGGCTGGATGTAACGAAATGATTTTATCTTTAGATCCTGAAAAAGGGATAGATATCGATTTATTCAATCATTCAGAAGAAAAACAAGATAAAGCAACAGATGATATTTCATTTGCTATTACGCGAATGAGCAATCTTTTGTTGAAAAAATAAAAAAATAAATGAAAAATTGACAAAAAATAGCGGTAATTAATTTCTTTTTAATGTTATTTTTAGTAGACAAAAGAAAATATGTGTTGTATTATATATTCATACCAACAACAACCTTTTTATTTTTCATTTTACTCTTATTGAGTAATACTCCTTTTCCATCGGCCTTTTCAGCCGGTGGTTTTTTCTTTTCCTTGAATTTTATTAAATGTTTAATATTTGTTTATTATGTGTTTTTTTATGAAGTGAGTTATATTATTTGGAACAGTTAAACAAAAAAAGGCTAAAACAAATTATAGAAGAATTTGTTTTAGTCCTTTAAACTATACTGCGTTGATCTACCTTAATTTTCTACATTACGAACATAATCATCAAAATACTGAACCAAATCAGATTTGATCTTTTGATAATCAGCTTCTGTGTATTCACGCTCTTCAATCGTTCCATTAAAAAATGGAATCTCCAACTCTTCACGCAGTCGATCTACAACTTCGCTTTGATCCATTTGGGCACCTTCTTTACCTATTATCTACTCTATTATAAAACATTAAAATCATTCGTCAACTGCTCAAAAGAATCTTTCATCGCAGATAACTTACTATAGAGTAGAGTGCTATCATTATCTTCAAGGAAGAAGACTTGCTTCAACTCAAAATAAAAATCTTCAAAAGCGTCAAAAAAGGGCTGAACTTCTGATTTGGCTAGTTCACTGTTGCTGAAATAAAAAACGCGCACACTATGATAATAAGTGAAGACCTCATTGATATTCAAAAGAATCCGAGTATCTTCTGGACGTGGACGGCTAGTAACTAAATCGTATAAAGATAGGCTTTTTGTATGGATCTCAGATAAATAAGATAAAAGTAAATCCACTTTTTCATTGCTTGCTGACATTAAATCGACCTCCAATTTCCCTAATTATAATAAAAAATAGAAAGAAAGAGAAACAGGACACTCAATTTAAAAGAAAAATTTATAAAAAATGAAAATAGCAGAAAAAAGTTGACAAATAAATGAGAATGTTCTAATATTGATTTTAATAAAAAAAACTCATTGAAAAGAAGAGTACACAAGCTGACATTTATCACCAGTGAATAAATGATTCACTGGTATCAGAGAGCTTTCGTTTGGTGTAAGAAAGCAATGATCCCTTGTCGAAAATGATCTTGGAGAGGAAAAATCATTGCGATTTTTACGGCAGCTACCGTTAACAAGGCACCAAATCAAGAAGTTATTCTGCGTTTGGGTTGAGATGGATTTAATTTCCAATAAAGGTGGTACCGCGACAGTCGCCCTTTACTAGTCTAAAGCTAGTAGGGGGCGGCTTTTTTGTTTCATTTAAATTACTTTCCAATGAGAATAAATAGAGGAAGAGGTGGTCATTATGCAAGAAGGTGACATGTGGTGTAAAAAGGGAAATAGCATAAATATAATTAAAAATAGAAAAGGAATGAAGCATAATGACAAACTCTAACTATCAATTTGAAACGATCCAAATCCATGGTGGGCACACACCAGACAAAGAAACTAATTCAAGAGCGGTACCGATTTATCAAACAACCTCTTACACGTTTGACGATACACAAGATGCAGCTGAAAAATTTGCTTTATCTAAGGTCGGTAATATCTATACACGAATTACGAATCCAACAACAGCGGTCTTAGAAGATCGACTAAATGAACTAGAAGGAGGTGTTGGCGCAGTTGCAGTAGCTTCTGGAACAGCAGCCGTTACTTATGCCATCCAAAACTTAGCTAGCAGTGGAGATCATATTGTTTCGGCCTCTACTTTATATGGTGGTACATTCAATTTATTTGCTCATACGTTACCTGAGTTTGGCATTACCACAACGTTTATTGATCCAGATCGCTTAGCCAATTTTGAAGAAGCAATCAAAGAAAATACGAAAGCGATATTTGTGGAAACAATCGGCAATCCGATTACAAATGTTGCAGATTTAGAAGGGATTGCAGAAATTGCCCATAAACACGAGCTCCCGTTGATCGTTGACAACACTTTTGCGACAGCCTATTTAAATCGTCCTTTTGATTTTGGTGCTGACATTGTTGTTTATTCTGCAACAAAATTTATTGGTGGTCACGGTGTTGCACTAGGTGGAGTAATCATCGATTCAGGTAAGTTTAACTGGGCTAATGGCAAGTTTCCAAAATTAGTTGATCCAGATCCAAGTTACCACGGACTTTCGTACACCAAAGATGTGGGAGCAGCAGCTTATATCACACGTTTAAGAGTCTCGTTATTACGAGATACAGGAGCGGCTATTTCACCATTCAACAGTTTCTTGCTGATTTTAGGTTTAGAAACACTGTCTTTACGTTTAGAACGCCATGTAGCCAATGCCCAAACTGTTGCAGAGTTTTTGAGCAAACATCCTAAAGTTGCATGGGTCAATTATCCAGGCTTATCAGATAATAAGTATCATGAACTAGCAGAAAAATATTTACCTAAAGGTGCAGGCTCGGTCTTTACTTTTGGGGTTAAAGGTGGAGCGGAAGCAGGGAAAAACTTGATCAATCATGTCAAACTATTTTCACTATTAGCCAATGTTGGAGATGCCAAATCATTGATTATCCATCCTGCTTCAACGACTCATTCCCAACTAAGTGAGGATGAATTAAAAGCCTCAGGAACTTCACCGGAATTGATTCGTTTATCAATCGGAATCGAAAATATTGAAGATATTATTCGCGATTTGGAACAAGCACTGGATAAGTTATAAGCATAAAAAAGAAAGCTGAGAAAAGAAACCAGACTTTTTCTCAGCTTTTCTTAAAAAAATTCTCATAAAGTTATTGACTTTAATTGAAAACTTCTGTATCTTTAACACTATAGTTTGAATTATTCAAAAATTCTGACAATAAAGGATGTTGAAAATGATGAACAAACAGACAACGACAATTACATTCTTATTATTAATAAAGGACTCATCACACTGATCTCTAGAAACCAGCTGCAGCACAGCTTTTTCTTATCAGACGTTGAGAGTCCTGTTTTCGCATTGCATGAACGGGATGACAAAACATCCCATATTCGTGGGATGTTTTTTTATTGCAAATCACAGCGACTGCTTGCAGAGCTGATGATGCGCAATACTTGGCGAGCGAAGCGAGAGAAGTTTCCTTCGTTTTACCTAACCACAAAAAAATGAAGAACACTATTCACTCAATTCAGAAAGGATGTATGAACATGAAAACTATCCAATTTTTTGACACCACTCTAAGAGACGGCGAACAAACTCCAGGCGTAAATTTCAACACGAAAGAAAAAGTCCAAATTGCCAAACAACTTGAAAAATGGGGCATTGATACGATCGAAGCGGGATTTCCGATCGCATCAGTCGGTGATTTTGAAGCTGTCAAAGCGATCGCAGAAAATGCTGAAAAAATGACAGTCGCAGGTCTGGCACGGTGCCAAAAAGCCGATATTGATCGGGCACACGAAGCATTGCAAAATGCCAAGCACCCACAAATCCATGTGTTCCTTGCAACAAGTCCAATTCACATGGAATTTAAATTAAAAATGACACCAGATGAAGTGATTGCTTCTATTAAAGAACATGTCAGCTATGCTAAAACTAAATTTGATAAGGTCCAATTTTCACCAGAAGATGCAACCAGAACTGACAAACAATTTCTACTAAAAGCCGTTCAAACTGCCATTGATGCAGGTGCGACTATTATCAATGTTCCTGATACGGTGGGCTATTCCAATCCAACGGAATACGGTGCTCTATTCAAATTCCTAATTGAAAATATCCAAAGCGACGAAGAAATTATTTTCTCTTCCCATTGTCACGATGACTTAGGCATGGCGACGGCCAATGCCTTAGCAGCTATCGAAAATGGTGCTCGTCGAGTGGAAGGAACGATCAATGGTATCGGCGAACGTGCTGGTAATACAGCTCTTGAAGAAGTCGCATTGGCTCTTTACATCAGAAAAGACTTCTACAATGCTCAAAGCAATATCACATTGAATGAGACTAAAAGAACCAGCGATCTCGTCAGTCGTCTATCAGGTGTGGCGGTACCAAGAAACAAAGCAATCATCGGAGCGAATGCCTATGCTCACGAATCAGGAATTCATCAAGATGGTGTATTAAAAAATCCAGATACTTACGAAATCATTACGCCATCACTTGTTGGGGTAAACGAAAATTCATTGCCACTAGGGAAATTGTCTGGTCGTCATGCATTTGCAACTAAAATGGAAGCACTAGGCTATCAACTAACTGAAGATGAATTAAAAGATGCTTTTAAACGGTTTAAATCATTAGCGGATAAAAAGAAACAAGTGACAGAAGATGATCTGATTGCTTTAATGGTGGGACAATCACAAGAATGCAGCGAAGATTACCGCTTAGAACGAGTCCAACTACAATATGTTTCGGACGGAAGCCAAGGAGCAATCGTTTCCATCAACACAGGAGAGGACGTAAGTAAAACAGAATCGGCAATCGGTTCTGGTAGTATTCAAGCAATCTATAACTCGATCGATAAAATATTTGTCCAAAAACCAGCGTTGCAAGAGTATTACATCAAAGCCATCACGGGTGGGGAAGATGCCCAAGCTGAAGTGCATGTAACCTTAGCAGATACTGAAAACAATAAACAATTCAACGGTATCGGCATTGATTTTGATGTCTTACAAGCGTCTGCAAAAGCGTATGTCAAAGCCAGCGAACAATTTCAAAAAGAAGTGGGGAAAGCTTAATGAGTAAACGAATCGTAGCATTGCCGGGGGACGGCATCGGAGCAGAAATCATGGATAGCGCACTAAAAATTTTAGCCGAAATCATGGTGCAAGATAATCTTGATTTTGATATTGAACGCTTTGCTTTTGGCGGCGCTGGTATTGATGAGCAAGGAGATCCCTTACCAGAATCTACCTTAAAAGCCTGTGAAAAGGCAGATGCCATTTT
Organism: Enterococcus rotai; assembly: GCF_001465345.1. Taxonomy (NCBI): domain Bacteria; kingdom Bacillati; phylum Bacillota; class Bacilli; order Lactobacillales; family Enterococcaceae; genus Enterococcus; species Enterococcus rotai. Next base: position 2,300,615 of record NZ_CP013655.1, read on the forward strand.
ACTTGGTGCCATTGGTGGTCCAAAATGGGACAATGCAGCAAAACGACCTGAACAAGGCTTACTAGGTTTAAGAAAAGCCTTAGGACTTTTTGCCAATATTCGTCCGATTTCCGTACCTGATTCAGTCGTTCATTTATCGCCATTAAAAGAAGAAAATGTTCGAGGCGTTGATTTTGTAGTCGTTCGCGAATTAACAGGTGGTATCTACTTCGGTGAAAAAAAACTAGGGGAAACAGAAGCCTCAGACCTTTGTACTTACTCAAAAACTGAGATTCAACGCATTATCAGAAAAGCGTTTGAAATCGCTCGAACTAGAAATAAAAAAGTCACATCTGTCGATAAAGCCAATGTTTTAGCTACAAGTAAATTATGGCGTCAAACAGCAGAAGAAGTGGCGCAAGAATTCCCAGATTGTACTTTAGAACATCAATTAGTCGATTCAGCGGCAATGGTCATGATCCAAAAACCCAAAGACTTTGACGTGATCGTTACAGAAAATCTATTTGGTGATATCCTAAGTGACGAAGCATCAGTGATTCCAGGATCATTGGGCATGATGCCAAGCGCTAGTCACAGCGAATCAGGGCCTTCGTTATACGAACCGATCCACGGTTCAGCACCAGACATCGCCAATCAAAATATCGCCAATCCAATGTCGATGATCTTATCAGTTGCAATGATGTTGCGCCAATCGTTTGGTTTAGAAAACTCAGCGCAAAAGATCGAAGCTGCTTGTGATTATGTGATGAATCAAGGAATCCTAACTACAGATTTAGGTGGTCAAGCGACAACCACAGAGTTTACAGAAGCCATAATAAAAGAATTGAGAGGTGCTTAACATGGGAAAAACATTATTTGATAAACTTTGGGAACAACATGTGGTATCAGGTGTTGCTGGAGAACCACAACTACTATACGTCAATCTTCATCTAATCCATGAAGTCACTTCGCCGCAAGCATTTGAAGGATTAAGAGAAGCAGGCCGAAAAGTTCGCCGACCAGATAGAACCTTTGGGACAATGGATCATAACGTTCCCACACAAGATATCTTTAATATCACGGACTTGGTGGCAAAAAAACAAATCGAAGCATTACAGAACAACTGCGAAGAATTCGGTGTGACCCTTTGCGATAACGGTAGTGACCGTCAAGGAATCGTGCATATGGTGGGACCTGAAACAGGTTTAACGCAACCAGGAAAAATCATTGTTTGTGGGGATTCACATACAGCAACTCACGGCGCATTCGGAGCCTTAGCTTTTGGTATCGGAACAAGTGAAGTGGAACATGTTTTTGCGACACAATGTATTTGGCAAAATAAACCAAAATCAATGGGGGTTAAAATCACTGGAAAACTTGCAAAAGGCGTATATGCCAAAGATATTATTCTAGCCTTGATTGCAAAATACGGTGTTGATTTTGGTGTCGGACATGCGGTTGAATTTTACGGAGAAACGATTGAAAATCTTACGATGGAAGAACGCATGACCATCTGTAACATGGCCATCGAAGGCGGTGCGAAAATGGGGATGATGGCGCCAGATGAAAAAACCTTTGAATATGTACGTGGCAGAGAATATGCACCAGAAGACATGGAAGCGGCAATCGCTGATTGGAAAAAACTACCAAGCGATCCAGACGCAACCTACGATGTGGATCTAGAATTGAATGCGGAAGAATTGGTTCCCTTCATCACATGGGGCACGAATCCAGAAATGGGCATCCCAATCACCGGAACATTCCCAGAAATCAAAGATATGAACGACGAACGTGCCTATAACTATATGGATTTAAAACCAGGTCAACGCCCGTCAGATATTGAAATCGGCTACGTTTTTATCGGCTCATGTACCAACGGTCGACTATCCGATTTGGAAGAAGCCGCACGCATCGTAAAAGGTAAAAAAGTCAAAGCAGGCATTACAGCAATCGTGGTACCAGGCTCAAGACCTGTTCGAAAAGCAGCGGAAAAAATCGGCTTGGATAAAATCTTTACCGAAGCAGGATTTGAGTGGCGAGAACCAGGTTGTTCCATGTGTCTAGGCATGAACCCAGACCAAGTACCAGCAGGCGTTCACTGTGCTTCAACATCTAACCGAAACTTTGAAGGTCGTCAAGGAAAAGGAGCAAGAACCCATCTTTGTAGCCCAGCAATGGCGGCAACAGCTGCGATCGTTGGAACATTTAGAGATATTAGAGAGGAGCTTGGTGCATAATGGAGGCATTTACACAACATACAGGAACCACGGTTCCACTAATGAACGACAATATTGATACGGATCAGATCATTCCAAAATCTTTCCTAAAACGAATCGAAAAAACAGGATTTGGGGAGTTTTTATTTGATGAATGGCGTTACTTGCCAGACCGCACGCCAAATCCAGAATTTACCTTAAATAAGCCGCAATATAAAGAGGCAACCATTTTGATTTCTGGTGATAACTTTGGTTCGGGCTCATCAAGAGAGCATGCGGCTTGGGCATTGGATGATTATGGCTTTAAAGCAGTGATTGCAGGAAGCTTTAGTGATATTTTTTATATGAATGCAACGAAAAATGGCCTATTGCCGATTGTGTTGAAGCCTGTTGAGCTGGATGCATTGGCAGGACTTGGAGCAGAAGAAACAATTACAATCGATTTGCCGGCCCAACAAGTGATCACGCCAAATGGAACGTATTCTTTTGAAATAGATAGCACTTGGAAGCATAAATTGGTAAATGGGTTAGATGATATTGCCATCAGTTTGACCCATGATGCTGAAATTGCGGCTTATGAAGCGAAGATTCCGGCTTATTGGCAATAGGGAATAGTAAGAGTGCTACATCGATGACTATTTTCGATGTAGCTTCTTTTCATTACATCGTGAGGAGCGTGAAATCAATGGAATGGGATGCAAAAAAATATAATACGACACATGATTTTGTTTTTAAGTATGGCGCAGGATTGTTGGAGTTAGTACCGAAAGAGCCGAAAAAAGTGTTGGATATTGGCTGTGGGACGGGAGAATTGACGAAGCAAATGGCGGAACTTGGGCATGAAGTGACGGGAATCGATCAATCACTAAATATGATCAATCAAGCAAAAGAGACCTATCCTGAGTTGATTTTTTTACAGGAAGATATTCTAAATCCCTCGGATCAAATTGGACTGTATGATGTTGCTTTTTCGAACGCAGTTTTTCATTGGATTCCTGATCAAGATTTATTATTGAAGAATATTGGTGAACATTTAAACGTAAACGGGCAACTGATTTGTGAATTTGGTGCAGTTGGGAATGTTCAGAAGATTAGAGAAGCTTTTGGGCGTGAGTTAAATGCATTGGGTGTACCTTTTGAGGAACCGTTTTGCTTTACGTCTGTTGAAAATTATCGGATTTTGCTAGAAAAGAATCATTTTGAGGTTGTGGAGATTTTAGAATATGAACGGCCGACTCCGCTTAAAGGTGGGAAATCTGGTTTGAACGAGTGGATGGAACAATTTTATGCTGCTGAGTTGGAGGAATTGTCTGGAGAGCAGAAAGACAAGGTTCTTGAGAATATGGAGCGAGATTTGAAGTCAAAATTGTGGAACGAGGATCATTGGGAAGCAGATTATCGAAGATTGAGGATAAATGCTGTGAAAATGTAGGTAAAGTGTGTAAGAGGAACAAGGAGAAAAGAAAATGAAAAAGAAGACAGGATTTCTAGCGGTATGTGTTATTTTAATAGTAATCGGCTGGACCTTTCGAACAAAAGGGAATAACGTTGACTCAGTTAGCAAATCAGAACGAAAAAAATACGGAGAAACAATCTTTAATTATATGAAAGCAGAAACCTATTTTAATTCTGAAACATTAGAAGCTAGTCCAGAGGTTAAAAAAATTAAATTGCTCATAGATTTTTATGGACAGGATGTTGATAAGGACAGCATAACTGTTTATCTCAATCAAACAGTTTCAGGATGTAATGAATCTGGTCAAGATGTTTATGGTTCAAATTTTCCTGTAGTTTATACACTTGAAAAGCAAAAAGCGGGATACAAAGTTATTCATTATGAAGAACCAAGAGACGGTTCGTTTTATGAAGAGGATATCAAGAGGATGTTTCCAAAAAAAAAGTTTGACCCATTGAATAAATTAAAGAGTGGTACTATCTTTTTTGAAGAAGAGATACAATAAAATTCAAGCAATAAGCAATCCAGTTTATATTAAAGTAAGAGTGATCATCTAATGACGGCTTATACATTTTTTTGAATTTAAAATGATAGAATAGATAAATAGGCTAAACTAACGACGGAGATAAAAAGTAATAAACAGGAGCGGATAGAAAATGAAGATAAAAGTGTTGGGAACTTCCATGGGAGTAGTAGCACTTGTAGCAATCATGATAATTGTTTTTCAGCAACAAGCAAAGGGAAAGAAAAAGATTACCAGGGCACAAGATAATATACCGTCTATCGAAAAAAAACACGAAAAGTGGGGTTCTCTATAAAAAAGCATCTGCACTTTTTGATGAAAAAGAAGACTTTCTAAGCAAAGAAGTAAAATCCGCGACCGTCGAAGAAACAAAAGACACGCTATTAAAGAAACAAACATAAATCGAAAAATTAAAAAAAGAGTATGACAAGAAGATAAACGCCAATACAGTAGAAACGACTATTCAAAATTTACAGAAAAAAATTACTCTTGCGAATACTAAATTAGCGATACAGACAGAAACAAATGAATTATTCAGCTCAAAAGAACCCGCTATCAAAGGTCATAATATCAAAAATGAGCTGCCGATCACAGTAAGTTTGACGAAAGGAAAAATTGTCGAAGTCACAGATACAGTCTCCGAAATTAAAGAGCTAAAAGGGAAATGGAAAGAAGCTATCGACTCTATCCTTAAAAATGCGACAGAGCAAGTGGATCAAGTAGAGAAAATCAAAAAGTTAATCAATGAATCCTTTGACGGAAATAGACCAAAAGAAACGGTTCAACGAAGTGACTATGATACTTTGAATAAGGAAATTGAAATGGTCAAAAATGAAGAACTAAAAGCGACGTTTCCTGCAAAATTGATTTTAATGAAAGCCATGCTTGATACTCAAGGCCAAATAAGTGCGTTAACGCAACAACAAAAGGAAGCTGAAGTCAACAAAGCATTAGAAAAAGCAAAAGCAGACACCACCAAAGCAGCAGAACAAGCGACAGGAGACGATAAACTATTGCTTGGCTATTCAGATGATCAGATTGAACATACTCGTGTGTGGCTGACATTGATTGGTGTGAAACCGTCAGAACTAAATGCGAAAACAATAACTGCAGAAACACCGCTCAATCCATATGATAAAGGAAGCGCCACGTATCCGACTGATGCCATTATGCTTTACGGTAGCTATAGTGCGGAAGGGCAAATCGTGTATACAAGCAATCGAAACGGAATGATCAATGTATATCCAGTACCAAGTCATTGGCAAATCGGGGCAGAAGTTGCCAATGATCCAGAAAAAGTGAGAGCGTTGACTCAGGATATTTTGGATAATGTCCAAGTGGTAACAGTGGATGTAGGGAAGCCAAGAGATGTGTTAGATTTGATAAAGATACAGAAGTAACTCGATTTAACTTAACAAACAGGCAGTTTAGAAAATTAAAAATTTCTAAACTGCCTGTTTGTATTTAGCTTTAATGTTCTTATATTTGTTTATTATGCATATTTTATTTGGATAAGAAAAAATCCACAATAAAATTTAGTATTATTCGTTTTTTATTGAAAAATATCTTGAAAGAATTAAGTTCAAGATAATTTGTTCTTTATTATATGTAATCAAAAGAGTGGAATTGATTACTTGTATAAGTATATTCTATTAATTTTATTTAGTCTAGTAGAAAAAACATCAATTTTTATCAATTTTTTCTTTTTTTTGTAAAAAAATTGATAAAATTCGTTGTTTTATTGATTGATTTCGTTTTAGAAAAGAGATATTTATAGGTATAATTCGTTTTTTAGCCGTCAAAAAACCGTCAAATTCAAAATGTCTAGGAGGATAAAAGTATGTCAAAAAGAGGAGAAAATATCTATAAGCGAAAAGATGGTCGCTGGGAAGGTCGTTATAGAAAAGGCCGGAATAAGGAAGGTAGAATTGTCTATGGATATGTTTATGGAAAACAATATAATGAAGCAAAAGAAAAGTTATCAAAAAAAAATGCAGACTATTCTATATATGGAGAAACAGTTGTGCAAGAAGAAATGATGGTGGATGAATGGTTAAATTATTGGTTAAATATTTTAATGAAAAATAGAATCAAACCTTCTACTTATTCAAATTATAGGGGGCGAATTAGACGCCATCTTTCGCCATTTTTTAAAAATAAGCCATTATCTGAGCTAGAAACAGCTGATATAGACAAATTTATATATTCAATGCATCTATCAGATCTTTCGTCTAACACTATTCGCAGTATTATTAGTATGTTAAGAAGTGCTCTAAAAAAAGCTGTAAATGATAATAGAATTTCAAAAAACCCTTGCCAAGGGGTTATGTTGCCAACGTTAACTAAACCAAAAATAAAAAGTTTAGATAGAAAGCAACAAAAAAAATTGGAACAGATTGCTTTATATAAAAAAGAGTGTTCGGCAGAAATCATTGCGTTGTATACGGGAATGAGAATTGGAGAGATCAGTGGATTAAAATGGGAAGATATTGATTTTAAACACAATAAAATTTTTGTGAAAAGAACCATTTCTAGAATCCCTTCAGTAACAGAACCACACAAAACAGAGATTATTATCGGGAAACCAAAGTCAATTAATGGAGAACGTGCCATACCAATATCTAAAAATTTAAAAAGATATTTATTGGAAAAAAAGCAAAAAAGTACTAGCATATTTGTCATTTCCTGCAAAAATAGTTTTACAGAACCACGTATTATTAATTATCGTTTTAAAAAAATAGTAGACGAATCAAAAATAGGTCCAGTTCATTTTCACGCGCTTCGTCATACTTTCGCAACGAGATGTGTTGAATCAGGAATTGATATTGCGACATTGAGTAAGATCTTAGGACATGCATCAACCAAAATGACACTCGACATCTATACGGATTCATTGTGGGAGACGAGACGCTCGGCAATGATGGTAATTGATAGACAGCTTAATTATGATGAAACGATCCCCTTATAATGCAAGAAGGACATTCAGCAAAACGCTGAGTGTCTATTTTTTAGCCGTCAAAAAAATGGTCAAATCTTACAAAGAAACGAGCAATAATGGGATGGATCGAATGAATATCTTGAACTTAATTCTTTCAGGATATTCATTCTTGCGTGTTCGATTATTAACGTGATGAGTATAAATTTCAGATCAAAACGTCTTCAATAGTATTTTGCTTTTGAAGGCACACTACGAAAAGTATTTAGTTCTGGATATAAATTTAGTAGGAGGTACCTGCGATGTACACTATCGGTATTTTTCGAGATTCGTCTCAACCTGTATTGGATTATACCAAAGAATTGGTGAGCTTAGGTCATGAAGTTACAATTTTACAAGTAGGAGATGTAGGTTCTGAACTAGCAAGTATAGATGCATTTATTATTGAAGAATCCACTATGAGTGATTTATCTAATATTTGCAAAAATATTCTGGAATTAAGAACGAGATTAAATAAATTGATCTGGGTGTTGCTAATTGAAAATGATGAAGAAACAAAAACAAAAAAGAAAATTTACCTACAACTAGGTGCAGATGGTGTCTCTGTTTATGAAGATGAGTTTGTCTTACAATTTTCAAATATCTTAAAACGGATTGAGAATAAGGAAGAACCCAATGTTTTACAGATGATGCCAACGACTGACCCCTTATTAGAACTACTTCCAGAAAATCTCAGTGTTTTAAAAGAAGGAAAAGTCGAAATCAGTCTAACAAAATTGGAATTTAAAGTTTTTGAACTACTGTTTGACAAGCACGATAAAGCATTGACCTATGAAGAAATCTACCAACATATTTGGGGAAACGAAAGTGCTGAGAAAAAAGAGTATCGAGTGAGTAATATCATATTCCATTTAAGAGGAAAAATAGAAGAAGACCCCACCACGCCGAAATTCATTAAAACAGTTCGAACAATTGGATACAAATTAGCACTGAATCCACAGGTAAACAATGTTGGGATGAAGAAAGCTTGAAGGAGGTGAAGAAACTGGGAACATTCTTTTTAAACTAATAGGGTAGGAGGGAAAATGAATGAAATGATTAAAAAAAGAAAATTTCAATTAGTTGGAATGAGCATAGCCATTCTTTCGATCCTTATTTTAGCTATGTTTTCACAGCTGCATTCTTCTACAAATAAAATTTTTGCCAAATCACCGATTTCGTTGACAACTGTTGAAGATGAACGTTATGTAAATGAAGTATTTCATATTAAGATCTCTGACACAAGAACTGAAAACGAGCTAAAAAAGTCTGATGAGAGTAGTTCATCAACTGATTTGGGTGAGTCAAAAAAAGATTGGCAAGTTCGTCTTCCTGAAGGAATAGAGTTTAATGAAACTGAAGAAAGAGCCATGCTTTTACAGGAAGACCCAAAAGCAGCGTTTCCTGTTTTTAATTGGAATGAAGAAACACGGATATTGACTATCACAGTGAATAATAATCGATCTTCCCTGAAATTAGCATTATTAACAGAAAAAAGTGGCGATTATTCACTGGCATTGACCGATGAAGCAAGTAGTGTTGGTCAAGAAGAGTTAAAAGTTGTCGTTAAAGAATCAAAAGAGGGTACAAAAAATAGTCAAGCTCCTGACAGTTTAAATCTCGCTCAACCACGGGCATTAAGCACTCGAGCCGCTGGAACAACAGAAGTGACAGATTGGCAAAGTTTTGTTGAAGCAATCGCCGATAACACAGTGAATACCATTTCATTACAAAATGATATTACACTGTCGGGTACGTTGAATAACTATAAGGATTTGTTTAGTGTCAGCTCAGTTGATCTAGCGAGTGCACAAAATGTCTATTTGTATATCAATAAAAATGCGACTGCACGCTCCCTGACAATTGATGGGAATGGTCATGACTTTAATTTTGGAAACTTAGCCATCGGTTTTCTAGACCAATCAAGCTATGTATCAGGAAATTCCGGTACTACTTTTGGCTATTGGGATTTAAAATTTCAAAACATTAACATGAGTTCTTCAAACTATTCTGGTCCATTTTATATTTCATCGTACACGGCGACTGAAAGTGCCACGAATGGGTTAACGGGAACAAATCGAAGCAATGCGAATATTTCTTATGATACTGCTTCGGCTACCAATACGAGAAATGTGACAGACTTTTTAGGTTACACAATTGGTCTAAATGACCCATGGGTAACGAATGTGGAACTGTTAAATGATATCTACACAAATGCCCCAACTTATTCGTCTAGTTATTTTATTTATAGTCCGTATTTACGATACTCGCAAAACGTTACCTCAGCGACATCAATAGGAATTGCTTCTGGTGGAGAGTCTCACATGTATTTCCAACTACAAGGAAATGCGCGAACTGTTAAAGTAAATGGGAATAATTACACACTAGATTTCGGTTCACTCTGCTTTACATTCCAAGCCTATAATAACTATGGTTCAAAAGCTTGGGATATCCAATTTAGCAATATGACAGTCTATCACGGCAACTATTGGGGCGCAATGATTTTTAACAATGGTAATAATGGCGGAAAGATGACAATGGATAATTATACTGGTTATGGGACACAGTTTTTAGAGTCACAACAAACCACGTTAACACTAAAAAACAAAGTCCATTTGGAACAACAACGTACATGGACTTCTATAAAAAAAGATGGCACAACGATCCGTACATGGAATGTAAATAACTATCAACAAGGAAGCTTAGCGATTTCTACAGCCGTTGTAGAAGATAATGCTGATGTTTACATTTCTTCTCTAGGTTCGAATGTACTGTATATGCCATCAGGCAGCTTTGCCATCGGTAAAAATGTCAAACTTAAACTGGAACGTGGCGATCAAACAACTGCAGCCGAGTATTACAATACCAACTTAAACATTTCAGGTGGGTCATTATCCGTAGGGGAAGGTTCCACGGTAGATATCTTAAACCATCATTCGACATATGGTGGTGCGGTTTACCTAGGATCAGCTTCATCTGAGTTAAACATTGGGAAAGATGCGACGGTAAATATCCAAACAGATGCTTATTCTGGAACGGGTAACAATAATATAAACTATAACCCAATCTATATGAATGGCGGATCAATCAACGTTTCAGGGAATTTAAATGTGAAGGGTGTAAACATGGGCGCCAGTACAACTGATTTATTCTATGTTGCAAATAACTCAACCTTTATCGTCCAACCGAATGCTTCTTTTGATATTCAAAGCGATAGCACATCGATCACGCAATATTTATTGCGAATGGGTGGAGCGTCATCAACCTTTAAATTCTCAGATGCTAAACGTGTGAATCTGCAAAAAAACAAAGCATTGACAAGTGGAACAACGACAAATAATGGCTTGATTTGGTCTCAAGGAAACCTAGATGTTTCAGTTCAAAACGTCTTCCAATGGTCACTGAATAATGTGGCTGGCGGAGCTGATGGCGATAATGGGTATACCTATGAGTACATTCCGATGAGTAATATGCGATTAGCTTATGGAAGTGGCTTTAATCCTACGATCACAGCATCTAATGCGATGACAAATGAAACGTTAACTAGATTTAACGCGAATTTTACAACGAGAGGGCAACAACGAGTTCTCTTTACCAGGGTTCCAGATCCAAATATTGCGATTCATAGCATTGCAACCGATAATCGGGGCAATAACAGTTCGACCACTGTATCTGGCTATGCGATTCCAAATGCCTATATCCGTATCTGGGATGTACCAGTCAATAACTCGATCACGGCAGCCTTTGATCCATCAACTGATAGTATAAAATCACCTGTAGAAGATACGTCTACTCCAGCTGAATACCGTGCGAATTTTACAACGAAATCAGATGCGGCAGGGAATTGGTCCGTAACCGTACCAGCCGGGCATTATTTTACCGCTGGAAGTGTCATTCACGCCTACGGATTTGCGAATCTAAAAGCCGAAGAAGTGACACAAACAGTCTTGGATAAAACACCACCTACAGCTTCACCGGTGACCTATTACATGACAAAAGGGGATACGTTACCTGCACCAAAAGACATGGTGAAAGACGTTAGTGATACAAGTCCAGTCAATACTGGTTTTGATTATGCCTATACGGATCCTACTACGGCAGAAACAGCAGCGAATACGCCAGGAACACACACGGTACAGATCAATGTATCTGACAAGGCGGTTGATGCTGATGGAAATCCAGCGCCGAATACCAAAGTCGTTGAGTCAACGTTAGTGGTCTATGAACAAGCTTCGGGTGTTTCAGGTTCTGATTTTGAGGCATCTTATATAGATATTCGAAATCTATCAGAAACAGAATTAAAGGATTATATCCTACAGCATAGCAAGCCAGAAGCCTATAAACTAGCAAATGGAACCAAAACAGACCTGACTCAATTTGTAACAGTAACGGACTTTGGTGGCTTAAATAATGTGAGCGAACTTCAACCAAAAGCATATCCTGTGACATTAACAGTAAAAGCAGCTGATTCAGGATTGCCTACAGACATTACAACGACGATTCAAGTGACAGTAGTTGATGTTGATGCCGTATTATCGGTTGAATTCTTGAATGAAGCAAATCAAGTATTATCTGGCTATACCGTTAAATTAAATACGCAAGTCGGGGACACGATTGACTTAACAAAAGAAGAGAGTGTCACCACACAACTTACGAATGTAACGAAAGCCGGGTATGATATTGCCGAACGACCAGCAAATGAAACTGCAGTGAAGATTAATAATACTGCACTAACGGTTCAATACAAATTGCAAGGCGTATTGAGTTTGACCTCGGTACCAAGTGCTTTAGACTTTGGCTCGCTAGCGTATAATGCAACAACGAAACGAGTAGAAGACCCAGAATTTGATCAGCAATTAGTGGTCACAGATACTCGGGCAGATGCCAAAAACGGTTGGAACTTAACGGCTACATTGACAACACCGATGAAAAACGATAGCGGTCAAGAATTAGTCAATGCTCTGCGTTATGTTACGAGTGGTAAGGAAACAATTTTAAATAATAATGCGCAGGTCGTTTACACCAATAGTAAAGGCACAGCAGGTAGTTTTGATATCAGTGACAGTTGGGGCAAAACGGCAAATACTGATGGGATAAAATTGCAAATCAATTCATCTGATACCGTTTATACCGGAGATTATGTCGGCGTAATTACGTGGAAAGTCATGGCTGGACAACCATAAAGGAGAGTGGAAAATGAAACATAAAACAATAAAATTAATCGTCTGCTCTCTGGTTGTGTTGATAGGCATGTTTAGTTACTCAAACAGTTCAAGTGCGAATGAAGGAACAGGTGGGCAAGTCAATCGAGGCGGTAAGATTTCATTTTACGAAGAATCGACAGAACCGTCTGATTCCTCTACCAGTACTGAACCAAGTTCATCCACAACGACAACTCCGAGTACAACAGTGAAACCAGCTGGTAAAGGTCTTCCTAGCACGGGAGAGCTAATAAAAAACTACGGCATTTTCGGCATAGGTATTCTATTCCTATTGCTATTGCTTCTCTTTTTACGAAAACGTAGGAAGGGGGAGCAAAAATGAAGTTAAAACAAGTCGGTATCTGGTCGTTATCAATCGCCAGTTTGTTTCTAGCCATTGAATCAGGCATCATTGCCCAAGCTGCCCCTGAAACGCTTGATCAATCAGGCTCAGTTAGTATCAAGGGAAGTGTGGTAACCAATCCTGTTGACCCTGAAAATCCAGAGAATGTTGTTGATCCGGGGGAGAGCCCTTCAACTGAAGGGTCACTTCGTATTGATTACGTTTCTTCTCTTGATTTTGGTGAAAGCAAGATTTCTAAAAATGGACGTGATTATCACGCTCTTGCGCAACAGTTCTTTGGTGAAACTGGTCCTAGAGGGACCTACATTCAAATTACCGATCAACAAGCAGAATCGTCCGGTTGGAGCCTACAAGTCAAACAAAACTATCAGTTTACGAATCCTATTATTCAAGAAACGAATGAGCAGGATTTAAAAGGTGCGGTTCTTTCACTAGATAAAGGCTGGGCCAATTCCAGTGGTACTAGTGAAGCGCCTACCGTGATGCGAGAAACGATTGCCTTAAATTCGATTGGGTCAGCATATGAAGTCGCAACTGCCAGAGCAGACAGCGGTAAAGGTGTTTGGACCATTGCCTTTGGCGCATCGGATACGAATTCTAGCAATCAACCTGTCACACTGACACCTGTAGTAGATCAAGCAGGAAAACCAGTGATAGACAGTATTTATACTAAACCAGTGTATAGCAATTCAGCAATCACACTAAGTATACCGGAAGCAACGAAGATTCATCCGGTAGAATACCAAACGGAGATAACTTGGATATTAGCCAAGTTGCCTTAATAAAAACACACAATCAATTAGGAGGAATAGCAATATGAAAGCAAAAAGTCTTTGTGCATCAACATTAGTAGCAATTTTGGGAGTAACGGTTTTAGGAGCAGCAACACCTGCATTCGCAGCACCAACTGAACTAACTTCAGAAGGGACTGTAACAGTTACAGAAGGAACTGCTGGTGGTGGTGAATCTGAAACAGTCGATCCAGAAAAACCAGGTGAAGTATTACCGAAACCAGATCCAGAATCTCCAGGTGAAAATACAAATACAGAACAAGGCTCCTTAGTTATTGAAAAAACGACTGATTTGAATTTTGGTTCTGTTAAAACATCTGCTAATGCTGTAACAAGCTATGCCAAACCAATGACATTTAACGGTGGAACAACAAAACGTGGTGCTTATGTACAATGGGCTGACGTTCGTGCCGGAGGCGTTTTTGGTTATACAATCACAGCACAATTAACAAAACAATTCACATCAGGAACAAACGTATTATCTGGTTCAACAATTGACTTTAGCAATGGACTTGCTGTAGCGCAAGGAGATAACACAAATGCTGTTCCTTCAAATGTTAAAACTGGTTTCCAATTAACAGAAGAAGAGAATGATGCACAACCAGTCGTTGTAGCTGACAAAGACAAAAAAGAAGGAAAAGGCCGTCACATCATCGAATTTGGTCAAAGCTCAACATCACAAAACGGAACACCAGGAACAGATGAAGAATCTGTAAAATTAACAATTCCTGCAGCAACTGCTTCAAACATGGCTGTAGCGGATTACACTGCTACTGTAACTTGGAAAATTACTGCTGCACCAGCTGCAGAAGAAACGCCAGAAGCATAAGCAGGATCTTCGATTTTTGTAGAGGAACAAGTTTAACTTGTTCCTCTGTGTACATAGAAAATATACTTTAGAATAAACGAGGTTAGTTATGAAATCACATATAGGATCTATAAAACAATGGGTAAGTATTTTTTTGAGTATCGTGGTTATTGGGCTCTTTTTTTTAAAAGCAGTTCCTGGTTATTCCGCTGATAAGAATCCAGCAGGTGTTACAGGGTTTACGTACAGTATTACGTTTCCAGATAATCAAGTAAAAAAAGATTTAGGCTACTTTAAATTAAAAATGGAGCCAGGTAAAAATCAACAGATTTCCATCGCATTAAGTAATCCTGGTACTGAAAAAGTGACGATTGACGTTAAATTAAATGGGGCAAAGACGAACCAAAACGGTGTGATTGAATACGGTGAATCAACAATTAAAAACGATCCATCCGTACAATTTGATTTTACCGATATTGTCACTGGACCAGAATCAGTTGAGCTAGCACCAGGAGAAACCAAGAATCTTGATTTGACCATTCAAATGCCAGAAACAAGTTATGATGGAGTGATTGCTGGTGGTATCCAGTTGATGAGAGCAGATCAAAATGGCACCACTTCTAATGAAGGCGGCTCAAAAATCATTAACCAATATGCCTATGTGATTGGTGTTGTACTACAAGAATCAGAAAAAGCTATTGCACCAGATTTAAAATTGAACAGTGTGAAAGCTGGCCAAAGCAATTATCGCAATGCTATTTTTGTGAATTACTCTAATGTGATGGCAGCGTATTTAGATAATATGACTGTTGAAGTTCAAATCACAGAGAAAGGGAAAGAGACTGTTCTATATGAACGCAAACAAACCGCAATGAGAATGGCACCAAATTCCTTTATTGACTTTCCTGTCAGTATGAACGGTGAGCGGATGGTTGCAGGAGATTATGTAGCAAACATTCTCGTGACCTCTGGCGATAAAAAATGGAAATGGACCAAAGACTTCAACATTTCAGATAAAGATGCGAACAAATTCAACGAGCGAGATGTTGGTTTAGTGCAAGAAAAAGGGCTGGACTGGAAATTGATCGCCCTAATCGTTGTTGGTATTTTAGCCTTAATTATCCTAATTTTCGTGATTATTCGCATACGTAATAAGAAAAAACAAGAAAAAGAATTAGCCTTAAAAAAAGAACGTAAAAAGAAGAAACAACAAGGGTCATCTAATGGAAAAAGCAGTAAGAAAAAGGATTAGGAAAGTATAGGAGCTGTAGTGTATGTCTGTTTTAGATTGGATTTTCATCATAGGGATAGCACTGTCAATTGTTGCGCTCCTAGGGTCAGGCTATTTTTTAGTACAGTTTTTTCATAAACGTAGACTGCTAAAAAAACTTCCAAATAAGAAATTTAAAAATAAAAAGAAAAATAGAAAAATCGCACGAAAAAAACAGCAGTTGATGAAACAGAAAAAAAAGAGCGTACGCTTATTTTGGGTAATGGCAGTAATAACAGCTATTTTAGCTGGTGGGATGTCGTATCTTTCTTATTATCAGTCGATGAATTTGACAACGGAGGATTCAGATTCGGTTGTGAAAGGCTACTATCTATTGCGGGATTTTGAAGACCAGTTGATTATAGCTCGTGATAAAAGTGATGAGGAAGAAAAATTACAAAAAAACCTTCGTTACTTAGCCACCTCTATGGCAAGCTATGGGACAAAAAAAGCGAGTGACGTCAATTCAGAAGAAGGTCAAATCACCTTGAATCGTTATTATAATTCAGTCAAGCAATTAGGGATGAATGCAAGTACGCAAACCAAAAACTTTTTCGGCAACCAAGAATTGGTGGATAGTTTTTTAGCCGATATCAAGAAAGCGCAAGTCTATGAAAAAGAAACTTTTGATTATTACAAAGTGAATGAATCTGCTTTTAAAGAAGAAAAGTAATCAGAGTGAGTGATTTTCGATGGAGAAAAAATCAAAGCGCACAATAAAAAAGAAACCGACAACCGCAAGAAAAAAACGTCCTTCTCAAAAAGTACCAGCAAAAAAGATAGGAAACAAAAAAAGACCACACCATAATAAAAAGACCAAACGTAAAAAACAACCTGTCAAAAACTATCTAAAAGAATTTATCGTTGCTATAAGTTTGAGTGTCGTATTGATACTTGTCATCAGTTCCTTTTTCCTGACGATCGTAACGGTTCATGGTTTTAGTATGATCCCAACGTTACGAGAAAAAGATCAGGTCCTTGTTCAAAAAACAACTGGCTTCAAACGCTTTGATTTAGTTGCCTTTAAAAGTGGCAATGGGAACACGCAAATTAGACGAATCATTGGTCTGCCAGAAGAAAAAATTGCGTACACGGACGATACACTTTTCGTGAATGACCAGCCAGTAGACGAAAAATTTATTATGGATGAAATCAATGAAAGCCAACGCAACGGTAAAAATTATACAGAAGATTTCACGAATCGAACGTTAACTTCTGCTGTTGTGATTCCTGAGGGATACTACTTGGTTTTGGGGGATAATCGACCGTATGCGACCGATAGTCGGCATTATGGTTTGATTGCAAAAGAGAATGTGATTGGGAAAGTTGCGATGCAGCTTTTGCCGTTTGGTGAGATGAAGAGTTTTTAGAGTGGGAATATAGTACAAAAAGGATGGAGATGTTCCATCCTTTTTTTATGCTATATTCAAAGTTAGCGAAGATGAACTAAAGACTGTATAAAAAAACACCTTTCCCATCATCAGTAATATTTTCTGATAGCATAATTTGATCCATATAAAAACCCCCTTTACATATAAGTACGTAAAGGAGGAAAAAATCTTATTTGATGAAAACACTGTTGTCAGAGTGAGTAATTCTCCAAAAAACATAAAGTGAGTATATCGAGTACGCTATCAAAACTACAAAAAATAGTTTGCTTAGATTTATCATAGAATTTCCTAAATCATAATTGATAGAAAACTCTTTTTGCAGTTTAAACTTTTCTTCCATTGTTAATGTTTCAGGGTCTTGAATAGGTAAAAAATTCAGTGTCAGAAAAGTTCCAACAACTTTCAAAACTATAAATAGACAACTAAGTGTAATGATTAGCAACTTATTATATTTTATGAAACTCACTCCTGTCTTATCTTATCTTGACATAGATCTTACTATTTCAATTTTATAAGGTTTTATATATCCACGAGATTGCATAGCATAGCAATAGTTATTCCCAAAACCGACAGCAAAATTATTACTATATCCATTTGGTTCCCAAGCAAAATCAAATATATCAGTTACTTTTACAGTAGTAAAGTAATTTCCATTTGCTTGTCGTTTATAGGACACTGTATAAGACACACCTCGTAAAGCTGTGAGTAAATGTCCACTTGTGAACGTATGTGACCCTGTGAAAGATCCTAAAACTCTACCTCCTCGGAAAGCTTCAGCTTTTAAACGACCGTAGTAAGAGCGCATTAAGTCTTCACTGTCTACTATTTTAGCCCAAGTATCATTCGTAAAGAAGAAATAACCGAGAATTGGTAATCATACTTGTCACATTTAGAGAATGTTTTCGAGTGAAGGAATGAGGAGCTAAAATACGGAAACGGTATGTTGCTGTATATAATGGTGAAGTAGGAAAAAAGAGCATATTTTTGGATCAATTTAAAAACTAAAAACGGAACACATAATTAAGTTGAAAAATGTATTTTATAATTTCCTTTTAAGTAAGCAAACGGAACATTTGAAAATTATATATTTACATTGAGTTGTTTACGAATTACAATTAAGTATATATACTATTATAAAAACTAAGTCGTTAGACGTTTACTTTTTAATTATAGGAGGAAAAAACGATGCCAAAGGATATAAACAGTAATTCCGCAGTAGCACAAGCTGTCGCTACTTCTATAGCATCATCCGTGAGCTCCTTAAATCAAGGGACAACGATCACAAAAGATACCCAAACAACTGTTGCAGGCAATAGCAATGCGCAACAGGCTATCACGCAACTAACGACCTTTAACACCTCACTTGTCCAAGCCGTTACCCAAGCAAGTAACAATATCCGGTCAGTGGCAGCTGAATTCGAAGCAGTTGATCAACGAATCGCTCAAATGCAGTATAACCAAATGCTTCCTTAAGCTGAAAGGAGGAATAAAGTATGTCCAACCTTGAAGAAATCAACCAGCAAAAAATCCAACTCGAACGCGAACAAAAAAAACTCGAAGATCTAAAACGTGACCTCAACCAAACAGAAGAACACTACGAAGAATATTTTTTCTATCAAAAGCAATTATTCAATGAATTACAAGAAGAATTTGCCCAAAGCCAGACAGATATGTTATATCAAGATATGGCCGAGCAAATCAACTGGCAAAGCCGAGGGGTTCAAGACTTTTTAGAAGAGCAACAGCAAGAACTAAAAAAACAAACAAGAGCATTAGAAGATCAACAAGAAGACTTACACTGGCAGGAAATAAAAACAAAAGAAGAAAGGTCGGAAAAGCATGAGTATTGATATGTACCTCGGTCAAGCGAGAAGCCAAGCATCCAGTGTTAAAAGTGCGTGTAGCCAATTAGCACAAGGCTATACGTCTTTGATGCAAAGTAATCAACAGTTTATGAGCGCAGGCGAATTATCAAGTAAAGGCTATGACTCTGCCAAAGAATTCTTTGCGGCAGTGATCCAACCTTTAGTTCAAGGTGCCGAAGTAGGCGCAGAGATGACAGCAGAAGCTTGTCAAAAATTTGTGGATCAATATACATCTGAGGTCGATAGTATTGATTTGAAGTCAGATGACTTAGAAAGACGAATCCGACAAATCAATACGTCGATCCTGAATATGGAGAGTATTAATCGAGGCTTGCCAAAGCTTCCGACTGGAACGAATCCGTTGGAACAAGCCAATCGGCGGATTATTGAATCGTTAGAGACGACGAAACGTGATTTAGAGCAGAAGTTAGAGAAATTAATGACGTTTAATGGGACATCGCCTGCTATTTTTGATGGAGTGAATAGTTTTTATTCGACATTGTCGCAAGGCTTGCAGCAGGCGAATAGTGGGTTTAATCCTGCGACTGGGACGTTTTCGCTTCCGAAAGGGAAAGCGTTGGATTGGACGAAAACAGTACAAACAGCTTACCAAAAAGCAAATCAGAAAAAGCTAGATAGTTTAATGAAATTACCTTATTCAATAGAAAATGCAATTAAGGTCTATGAGATAGCTCAAAAAGATCCATCAATGAGGTTAGACGAAAAAGCGATTAAATGGTTTAGAGATCATAAAGATGATCTACAAGGATTATTTGTTGATTTTAGTATGTCGACAATAGAAGAAACACTTAAACATAATGGAGATGATCTTGCACTTTCTCTCGGTTTGATGTTTGGGACATTATACAAAAATGCACCATATGGTTCATGGATGGGCGCAGTAAACCAAGGATTAACAGCTGGTATTACAAGTTCTGCTAATAGTATGTTCAATGCCACGACAGACTTTTTAGGGTCTACAGCCAAAGCAACTTCACTTGGCTTAGGAATAGGAACCGTATTGGGTCTTGCCTCTGGCGATTCATTTGGTCAAGCTTTTGCAAGTTCTGCTGTTACGACTGGAGTTTCTTTAGGAATAAATAGTTTAGTTACAACAGGTTTTGCAGTAGCAGCTGTGGCGACACCTGTTGGCTGGGCCGCTGTTGGAGTTGCTGCTGTCGTCACTGTTGCAACCACTATTGCATTCAATAAAAACTTTTTAGGAATGAAAGATTTAGCAAAAAATACGGGGAATTTGATCGATGATGGTTTGGACTGGACTGGAAAAAAAGTAAATAATATTGGGCAAGGGATTAAGCAGGTACGCAGTGCGGTTGATGGTGCTTGGAATTCTCTAACCAATTGGAGTTGGTGAAAATGATCGAAAAAACTACAAATAAGCGATATAAACATTTTAATTATAAAAATGAAAGTATTTTACTAGATATGGATAGTAATAAAATAACTTGGTTTTTCCCTTTTTTAGTTTGGTTTCTTCCTGTTAAAGGATATAGAAATACTCCCCTACCATCTGATAAGACAGGGGAGAAAAAAACAAAAGGTGGTATAGTTTTTTCAATACCGATTTTATCAATCATTCTTATCCGTCTGACAGATGGTGGTTTTGGTGATTTATCAAAACTTTCAAATTATCGAGAAATAATTATGGTTATACTGTTTAGTTCAATGATTTTGGTCTATTTAATTCGCTATTTTTGGAGATACAAAAAAAATAACTTACTTATGCAAGATAAAGAAATAGTTTACTTGAAATTTAGCTTTAATAAAGGAATTATAGGAAAGTACGAATATATCTATAAAGTCTTTATTCTTACAATAGTTTGTTACGGGATTGTTATTTTTTTTAGTAGCTACTTTATAAATGACTATCCTAATATTATTATTTTACCGCTCATTCTTCTTGTGGAATACTTTTTATTGATTATTAATACTACAATTGCACATCCAGAGAAAGACTGTACATTTGTTGTTACTAAAGAAAAAAAATAAATATGAAATCACTGACATTTGGAATACTCTAATTGATTGGGGTTGTTAATAATATTTAGTGGAAGATTTAAAGAAGTAGAGGTAAATAACAAAAAAATGTTAGTAGATTTAGATACATCCAAACTGGTATGGATAGTACCTTGGGCTGTATGGTTATTTCCGAAAAATGCTTATTGTTATGATGCTGTAAAAGAAGATAATAAACAAAAAAAAAAGAGTTCGTCAAAAGGATTGATTGTATTAACTAGTTCAATTTTAGCCAGTGCTTTGATTAGGAATACGGATAAAAGTTTTGGTGAATTGTCTTTCTTACAAGGGCATCCTATTGAGCTATTCCTTTGCCTTATAGTTGTTACAGCAGCTGTTTTTTACTACAGATGGTATAGTTCAAATCGTGAGTTAAAAAGACTTAGTGATATTAAAAAATATGAAATAGTAGTGTCAAAAAAAACTAGTGGACTGATGAGCCAATTGTTAAAAGTATGTGTAGGAATCTTTATATCAATTGTAGCGTTGTATTTCTTTGGAAGTATCTTTATTTTTAAAGGAAATATTTTAGGATTAGGCGTATATTACTTTTTTTTGATAAATATTTTGTTTAGAAACTATAGTGAAAAAATTCCTGAAACTATACATTTATCTCTAAAAAAATAAAACCTGTGAGATTGTTTGGAGCTGGTGAATGTGATAGTAAAAACCGAAAATAAACGTTATAAGCAATTGACCTATAATGGTCAAAAAATACTATTAGATATGGATAGCAACAAATTAACTTGGTTATTCCCTTTCTTAGTCTGGTTTTTCCCAGTTAAAGGATATATGAACGAAGAACTGCCTATTTTTAAAGAAAGTAATTCAAAAGGAAAATCATCTGGAGCAATTATAATATCTTCGTCTATTTTAGCAAGTGTTTTGATTAGAATGACGAATAAAGGATTTGGTGATCTCAGGGGATTTTCAAATCCACAATTAGTTGCAGGAACAGTATTATTTTGTTCTATGGTAATAGTTATACTTATTCGCTATTTTTATAGATACAGAAAAAATCACGTGTTACTTTCGAATGAAAAAGTTGTTTTAATTAGATTTAAATTTATGGATGGTTTTAAGAGCAAATATAACTATATTGGGAAAGTGTTACTAGTTGTCATTTTTTGTTATGCAGTTGTGTTCTATTTTAGTATTACTTTTTTAACGTCTTATCTTAATATTATCCTTATCCCAGTTATATGTATGGTTGAATATCTAATCTCAATTGCTAACACAACGATTGAGCCACCAGAAACGGATGTAGAATTGTTGATTGAAATAAAAGATGAATAGAAATTAAAACAGGGGGAACAAAGTATGCAGACATTAGGAACAATCTTATATTTAAAAGATGGACGAGCTAAAGTAATGATAATAAATAGAGGACCTATCGTGGAAAAAGAAGGGATATCATTTTTATATGATTACGCGGGTTGCGTGTATCCCATCGGAATGAATCCAGAACAAGTTTTATATTTTAATGAAGAGAATATCGATAAAGTTTTATTTGAAGGATATCGTGATGAAGATGAACAACGTTTTGAAGAACTTTATAAAAAATCTGTTGAAGATTTAGGAGATTCTGTGATGAAAGGATTGCCTAATTTAAATCTTAAAAGCTAAATAAAGTGCTCATCTTATATGTAATGGAAAGGGAAAATAGCGGTATAGTAGGGCTATATGTTGAGATATGATGAAAGTTTATGAATCTACAAATAAAAGGTACAAACTAGCTGAACTAGATACAAACTATTATTTAATTGATATGGATAGCAATATCTTGGCTTATTTTCTCCCTACTTTAGTTTGGTTCTTCCCTTTTAGAGCAGTTGAGATAGATAAAGGAATGTTTAATAAGCTAGTGTCTAATGGTCAAAAAGAGTATGGTATTATGGCTACTGTTGCTATATCGATGTTTGTTGGAAGACCAGTTTACAAACTATCGACTATTTTTTTTCAAGAGCTTGATGTTACTTCTGAACTAGATAAACGTGCAATTTATTTACTGATAACATTTGGCTGTTTGCTTATTTTTAGATCTATTATTATGTTCTACAATAAGCATAAGCTTAGAAAAGTATTATTTGGAGTAGGTTACAATGTAACAATTGAGATTGAGAAAGAGAGTATTTCTACATATTACAAGAAGCATAGTATTATTCGATTGATTTTGATAGTTATGATTGCAGTAGGGATAATCTATATAACGATTGTTTATCTGTTTGATTTCATTGTAGTTTTTATTTTAAGTGTACTTATTTTTATATTTATGAATAGAAGTTATCTATTTCCTTACGGTAGTCGTTTTCATATAAAAGACTAAGAGATTGGAAGAATTAAACGTACAAATAAGAGTCAATAACTTTATGGTTGTTGACTCTTCCTATATACACGGTACAGACGATTAGACTTCTCCAAAACTAAAGTAAAACAATATTAAAATGGATTGGATGTGATAAAGCTGGAGTTTACCGCTGCAAAACCTCTGTATAATAACCATCGTTATAATGTAATACATTCTCAATCAAACTACTATCTAATTGACAAAGATAGTTCATTCTTAGGTTATTTCTTTTTCGGATTAAATTGGCTAATGCCACAAAAAGCGTACATCTTAAATAAAAGCCAAGCTGACGATTTGCTAGCTCATCGAGTTGAAACTAAAAATAGAAAAGTGTTAAGCAGCATTTTAATAGTGCTAATGATTTTAATTTTTAATATAGTATTACCCAAGTTATTAACTCTTTTTTATGCTTCAACAAGTATAGAAAATAGCCGAATTATTGAAATTGGAAATACAGTTATGATGATTCCGCCAAGTCGGTACATATTTATGCTGTTACTTATAACACTATTTCCTGCTTTGATAATTCGAGTATTCTGGTCTTTTCAATCAAAGAAATCCATGCTGAAAATAATTAAATATGATGAATTGTCTGTTACTCAAATTAAGGTGAGACCAGGTTCGTTAGTTGACACTTTAAAAAAATTAGGTGTGTACTTTATGTTCCTATCATTAGTGATTATAGCGGGATTTTTGCTTGTGATAACGGAAGGCTATTGGATTATCTCTTTATGTTTGGTGATGTTGTTTTTATTATTTCTATTAACCAATCATCTATCAATAAATACAGGGAAATACAAAATATATCAAAAGAGATAACCGATCAATAGCTATTGATAGACATATTTGTCGCATTTGGAGAATGTTCTCGAGTTAAGGAGTGAGGAGCTAAAATGTGGAAAAGATATGTTGCTGTATATAATGGTGAAGCAGGGGAAAAGAGTATATTTTTAGATACAGTAACAAAAAAGTTAGTAGTAGTTGAAATTGAGATGACTTCTTATAGATCAACGATATTGTCAGGATTTTTAGGAGTGACTATTTATTATGTATTTGGGAATGTACTTTTTAAATCTTCTTTAAGTCCTGTTACTTTAATAGCACTAATTTTATTTATTGGTTGTTTAGGTGGTGCTTTCTTTAATTTGTTAATAAATAAGATTGCTAATAGTGATAAAAATAAGTTGAATTATTTAACTAACGTTAGCGAAGATGAACTAAAAGCGTATCTTGTTAAAGGAAGAAAACAAATGAGGAAGAATTTTCTACTGATTATTTTTCTTTTTGTTATGGTAATACTCTCGTTGCTTCCAATTTATTTTAAGGAATATTCGCTATTGTTGCTTCTTGCTTCAATTTTTTTCACAACACTGTTTATATTCTTTATATGTATTGTTTCACCAGTTAAGAGGATAAAGGCTTATAGATATATTGAAAAAATGAAGTGTCTATCATAAAAAATGATAATAATTAACAATCTAGAATTAGAAAGAAGGGTTTGAGATGGGGATTTATAAACATGATACAGCTCCTTTTTGTTATGAAAATATGGATAGATTTAAGTTCACGAGGAGTGAATTAAATGTGTGTTCAAAACTTATAGATGTAATGTCCAAAGGGGAAGGGCTTTATGTATTTTCTGGTATGAGAGGTACAGGGAAAACAAGTATAAAAGAATTAGCTTTTTTAAAGATGGAAAAATCTAGTTTAACTGACTCAGAAAAGATAATAAAAATAAATATTCCTTTTTATAGTGATGATAATAATTTAAGAATACTTATTATTAAGGCACTTTATGATTACTTTAGTAAGAAGTCTGACATTAGTATACTTGAAAAATTAAAAGATTTACTATTGCTTTTTGAGAATCAAATAAAGGAAAGTAATATTTTTTCTCAAAGTGATAAAAATGAAACGGATGTAGAGACAAAAACCTCATTTTTTAATAGTATTTATAATAAGTTTGGCTTGAGATTTTTAGGTAATTGGATTCCATTACAAGTAAAAAGTGAATTTAGTAATTCTAAAACAGACTCCTTAGAAAATTCCGAAAAGCAAAAATTTTCTAGGGAGGAACAAGTTGCAAAGGAGTTTAGCAAAGAAATTACAATTCAAGAGAAGCATGTTCAACTAGAAGAATTTATGAGAAGTATATTGAAAAAGTATAGAATAGTTTTAATTATTGATGAGATAGATAAACTTGAACATAGTAAGGTTGAAAAAATAATTTTACAAAATAAGGGAATGTTTTTCAATAAAAATTTGGTGACACTACTTATTACTGATTTATCTAGTGGGCTTTATTTGGAAGAGCACTCAAAAGAATATGTAAGTGATTTTATATATTTAAATAACCTAACATTTGAGGAGTATGCATTAAAAGCAATTAATTTAGAATTAGAACGAGGATATAGGTTATATAGTTTGATAGATGGTTATTATCAAACATGCGGAAATAATAGAAAGATGATTAACTCGTTAATTAATAGTAATGAAAAGTTTTCTCTTTCAAATTCATTGTCGCTATTTTATTTACATCATTCAAGTTATTTTGAAGGCTTGAAATATGAATACAAAGATATAGTTACTTTGTTTTATATAGAGTTTTTAGAACTCCTTTCCATACTTGAAGAACTTTCCTCAAATGAAATTTTTGAGTTTTTAGAAGATTTTATTTTGAGATACAGGCTTGATAACTTGAAAATAAAATTAATTTTAGAAAAATTAATTTTAGAGTTAAAGAAGTGTTTTCATATTTATCCTTATATTTTTATGGAAGATATAAGTAGAAGTGTAACAAATTTTGAAAAAAATAAAACAATTATAGGATTACTAGAAAGTGTAGAATATAGGGTGTATGATCAATCATCTAAAATTTTCAAAAAAGCATTTCTTTATAATAACTACAGGATATTTGAGAAAAATTATATAACTTTTCTTAAAGACTGGTCAAATGAAAAGCATGCCTATCTGGGGTCGGAAGCTGAACAAAAATTTTTGAATTATTATTTAGAATGTTGTGGTTTGTTTATTGATGCAACAAATTTAGATTACTATAGTGCTAAATTAGAATTTATAATGCATCACAGTTTTAACAAAGAATCTAGTGCTGAGAAGGATATAGAAATCAATAAAAACGAGATTTTAGGAGTAATAGTTTTCTATCCATATTTTGAAGAGTTAGATGAAAATTATAAACCGTTGTATAATTGCTACATAATAAAAAGAAATTTTATGAATGAATTGATGGCATATTCGTATGTAGGTTATCCGGGATTAACTTCACATAAATCAAGTGATAGAAATAAATTTATTCCATTTTTGAAAAAACAAGGAGTTCCGTATGTTGAAATTTCAAATGACTTTTTTAGTAAGAAAGAAAATTTTTGGTCTGTCGGTTTGGAGGATGAGTACGGTGATGAATTGGAGAAATTTATTGTTAATAAAACTAGACCGTATTTGAAAGACTGGTTGATTAAACTATGTGATAGAGTTTTCTAAATAAGAATATAAGATAAAATATTGTGTGTAAGTTAAAATTATTTGAAGGAGCAGAAACTTTATATTCACGAGAGTAATCAAATATTTTTAGGAAAAAAGCTGAAAATGGAAAAATAGTTACACAATCTAGCAAGTTTTTACTATCAAATTTTAACTAACTGTACTTTATTCTTTTTTCGATGTATAATTTAACCAATTATTTAAAACATACTGGAGTGAAAAAAATGACTGATGAAAAAAATATGAATCATAACAATGAAGAAATTATAGAAAAGGCAAAAAAATTTTTTAGAGAAATAATTGCTGAAAATCATGTGAAAAACACAGAGAAGCTAGAAAATATAAAGGAATTTAAAGTTAATCCATTTACTCATAAATATTTGGCAAACTTTTTGACGGGAAATGATGACCCCAAAAGCTTGGCGAAAGCATTAATATATCCTAGAGTTTTGGGTACTTCAATTACCACATCATTTGGACAAAATTTACAAACTTTTGTCAATACTACACTTGAAGGATATGGGTCAACAACAACAGGAATGGATATTGAATTTATAGATAAATTAGACGGAAGAAAAAAATATTGCCAAATCAAAGCTGGACCCCAAACAATAAATAAAGATGATGTTACAACTATAAGAAACCATTTTCGAGATGTTATTAATCTAGGTCGTACTAATGGTATTCCTATTGCAAATATGGACTGTGTTGTAGGGGTTTTTTATGGAACTTATAATGATTTAAGCGCATTCTATAAGAATTTAGCTGAAGATTATACTGTATTAGCTGGAAAAGATTTTTGGTATCATTTAACTGGAGACGAGGACTTTTATAATAAGCTCACAGATGCAATTGGGGAAATAGCTAATGAATTTGATGGAACTGAGCTTTTAGAAAAAACCATTAATCAGTTAGCGATGCAGTTGCAACAGGTTGATGGTATAGATGAATAAATAGTAAAGAAGCAGTCATTTGTTGTAAATACAAAAGACTGCTTCTTACTTTAAAATTGATTTAAGTAATCTATAACAGCCAGCCCCACATATTTAGCTAATTTAACGGGAACGGCATTCCCAATTTGCTTATATATACTTGTGACGCTTCCTTCGAACTTCCAAGAATCTGGAAAACTTTGAATCCTGGCATATTCTCTAACTTTGAATGGACGGGTTTCAGAGGGGTGGCAACGTTCTGTTTGTTTTTGACTAGGAGAAGTTGTTAAAGTTAGAGAAGGCTCATCCCAAGAAATTCTTCGAGCCATACCTCTTTTACCGCCACCAGAGTGATAAGAAGCACCCATGTAATCTTTTGCAATATTTTCGGGAAGATTAACCCAGCAACCTCCTGGGGGAACTAATTCTAAAACTTTTTTTTTCTTTTCTGAATAGGGCGTTCCTTGACTATCAGGTACATTTTTTAAAGCGTCTTTTAGTACGGGCTTTGTTGTTGAAATCTCTGGGAAAGCAAAAGGTTTCTTTTGCTTTTTAATCAGATCATTTCTGATTCCAATTATTACAATGCGCTCTCTTTTTTGTGCAACATCGTAATTCCAAGCATTTAATACGTTCCAATATACTGTATAACCAGATTGTGAGAAGACATCAAGCATTGTCTCGAGAGTTCTACCCTCATCATGATTTACCAAACCTTTTACATTTTCGGCTATAAAAACTTTGGGAGTTAGCTCATTTAAAATTTGAGAATATGGATAAAATAATGTTCCACGTATATCTTCTAGTCCATGTCTTTTACCAGCGTAACTAAAACTTTGACAAGGATACCCACCGGATAAAACATCTAACTCTTTATCAAGAGTGAATAATTCGTGATTTTTTATTCCATTATTTGCAATGTTTACAATATCCCCTTGAATCACATTCCAATGAGGTCGATTTTTCTTTAAAGTTTTACAAGCATCTTTATCTAATTCAATAGCACCTATCGAGTTAAGACCAGCTTCTTCTAATCCTAAAGAAAGTCCACCGGCACCGGCAAATGTTTCAAGAACTGTGTAATCTTTTTGAGGCGAAATATTTTTAACATCAGTATATCTATCCAATTTATATTCATATCTATTTATATTATTAGCAATAGATTCATCAGTAATTAATTCTAGCTGTTCCATGTGCTCACCAGTTTCTTCAATTATTAACTCCTTAAAAGGAATTTTTAACTCATTCATTAGATTTAGAACGTTTGTTTTTATAGGACAAAAGTCATCTGATAACATCTGTGAAAGTTGACTTTTGCTCATTCCAATTCGTTCAGCAAGCTCAGTTTGAGTAGCAATATTATTCTTTTTCATAGCCAATTTTACTATATCTTTATTGATAAACATAGAAGATACCCCTTCGATAAGTTTAAAATATATTTAACAACCCAATTATAATGGAGTTCAAATGCCAAGTCAACATTAAAGTTATAGTAGAGAATTATATAGTGTACTTTTTTTAAAATTTAATGTAATTCTATTTAAACTTTAGAGTTGTAAAAACGAACATTTAGACTGTATTATTTTTTTTAATGGGTTATACTAATAAATAGTATAAATGAATAAGGAGTTGTTTATTATTATGGATAAATTAAAGATGAGGTTTAAAAAAAGTGTTAATGGAATAAGTTGGATCAATAAGAATTTTACTCCTGTTTTTAAACTTCTTTTTGGAGTCATGTCTTTATCACTTTTATTTCAAGCGAATAGCCTAGTACATAGTGGTAATATAGTAGCTAAAGAGATTGGACTACAGGCTAATGAAATTTCAGAAAAGCAATTAGAAGATACTGCTCCTTCCTTAAGTTTTAATAGGAAAAGTTATGATGATGGAAATTTTTACTACGTTTTAAATAATGAACGAGGACACATGTCAAATGTAAGTTTTTATCAGTTTGATAGAATTAATTTTCATGCTAATAATAAACAATTTTCAGTTAATGCTGATGTAATGTCGAAAAATATATATAAAGGAAAAGCTAAAAAGAATCATTGGATATTTGATTCATCTTTAAAAAATTTTGATATTAATAAATTAATTGAGCAGTTAAATAAACAGTTAAATGAAAAACTTCAAACAAATGATTTTATGATTACAAGTACAAGTTACTATTATGTCTCCTATAATGATTTTAGAAATGAAAAAAAATCAGAATATTATAGATTTAAAGACAAAGAAAGTGGAGAAGGAATTTATGATGAATATATGACTATTCGAAATGATGAAATTGAAAATAATATCAAGAGATATTATACTAGTATATTCACTAGGCAAGAAACAAAATCTAGTGATGACGTATATAAAAATCAAGCTACAGTTTTATCAAATAGTATAATGAACTATTATAATATGGATTGACTATATGTAAGGAATACCAAATATGCTAGGTAGGCAATTTAATTCAGAGGATGGATCATCTCCATCCTCTTTTATAACATACGCAATCTATTCCAAATTCATTTTCTTCCCCTCAAACCCAGTCTCAACCTTCTCAGCCCTAACCATCTCCATCACCAATTCATCCCCCAACTCAATCAACCGATTATAATCCTCATAAAAAGCATGAAACATCTGCGCCCGCGCATAATACTCCTTCACAATCCGTTTCTTATTAATCGGCCCAGACCGAAATTGAAAAAAATGATCCAAAATCGCCAAAGGCTCCTGCCAAGAAGCCATCTTTTCCATAAAATCCCGCAACTCAATAATATCCTGATACGTAACCGCCTTTAAATTCTGTCCTTGTTTATCCATTCTCCTGATCTCCTTCAAATAAGGTGGAGAAAAGCCAATAAGCGCCAAACGAAACCCAAGCCCAAATCGAACTTCTCCCACCAATTTTTTCACTGAATTTCGTGCTTCAGCGATTCTTTCTATATACGCATTGACGAGACAAACCCATAACCCAGCGCTACAAAGGACTTTCAAAGCCTTGCTGTATTCATAACGCCTTCTCCCAGAGTAAAACAAAAAACGATACCGAACCTGTCAATACCGTCATCAATCAGCCAAACCAACCCCACAATTCACTCCTAAACCACCCTTAATCCCAAGAAATTAACAAAACCAACTAGAATTTCAAAAGAAAATTAGGTACAATAAAGAAGCTAGTGCTTCGGTGCTAGCAAATTGGCAACTTGTATAGATAGCTAGTAGATGTCTATGCAAGGCTTCATCGTTCGGTTGCCGCCAAACGGTGAAGTGCCTTTTTGTTTTATCCAGTTTTTCATCGATTCTTAAAACGTCCCTCCCTTCAAACATACTCGTAGGACAGAAAAAAACGGCATTGAGCAGATGCCCAATACCGTCGACAATAGTCTAATACCACATACACAACAACCAATCATACCAAGAAAAAGCAAAGATTCCCTAGAAATCCCAACCTATTTTAGGTACAATAAAGAAGCTAGTACATGTTGCTAGCACTATTGGCAACTTGTTTGGACAGCTAGTACTGTCTTTACAAGGCTTCGATCGTAAGGTTGCCGCCGAACGATTGAAGTGCCAATTTTTATTTATCTTTTTCAAATCCATTGACCTCAAATGATCAATGATCCTTATTTCTATCCTACACATTTTATTATACCGAAAGACACCCCCCACCGCAACGAAATTCGGCATTTCAACCCATTAAATAACACCAAAAACAGCGCCCTTATATATAAGATAAAATAACCAAAAAACTTTTTCCTCTTCAACCAATATTCACCCAAAAAAGCCCGAACTCCAGCTATGAGAAAAAACTAATAGTTCAGCCCGATATTTTTGAATTATTTATTTAGCCATACTATAGTAAAAGTATAGGAGGTAAGATATAAATGAATAAAGTGCACAGAATTTCCCTGAATTATTTAGCCGTTTTGATGTTGGTGATTGCCAACTTGTTACCCGCCGCCAGTGTGTTTGCAGAAGGACTGACCAAACCAGATGAAAATACATTCGACTCAGAATCCTTATACATCAAAGCAGACACTAAGAAAAATGAAACGAACAACAAATTAATCGACGTAAACTACGAAGTAACGAACAAAAGCGATCAACCAATCGATCACGTAGTTCTAAAACAAAAGAACCAAAATGACTCACCAGTAAAATTCGACGCAACAACCCTAAAAAGCGACGACCAATTGGTGGCGCCCTACGATCAAACGATCCAGTTTGACCAAAAAGAAAACCAAGGTGAGGGGACAGAACTAACCATCACCACGATCCAACCTCATACCACCAAACATCTGACAATCAGTGCCGAGCAAACAGACGAATCAATCTATCAGTTTGCTGTTGAAATAAATCAGGCAGATGAAAAAGTAGGAGACATCACACTAACACTGCCAAAGAATGAACAAGAACCGAGCAATACATCATTACAAGAAAAAGAATCTGACTCAGAAGTAGCAGAATCTCAATCAGAAGAGCCAACAACTGCTACACCAGAAGACTCAGTAGCAACGACCTCAGAAGAAAACAATCAAGCTGCACCAAGAGTACAACCAATCGGACCAAGAATTGCGCCAACGCCAGGCCGCGGCTTTGATAAACCAATTTATAAAAGCATCCACAAAGGAGAATTATTCTCTACAGGAAATACCAACTTAACCCCTGTAAACGAAGCGACAGCGAGCGCTTTTTTGAATACCAGAGCCCCAAGTAGTGGTCAAGCAATCAATAATTTTCAGTTGAAATTTGCGGATGTCGATGGCGATCCAACGACCTATAACTCAAGTAAAGCCTACATCGATTTAGATGGTGCCAAAGAAGTCGCATGGGCAGGCTTATTTTGGAGTGCATCCCGTTTTAAAGGTCCAGCAACTGCGACGAATATGACCGATGATGAAATCAGCGCCCCCGTTCAATTAACCACGCCAAATGGAACAGTAACCCGTGTTGCGCCACAAAGATATCATCGAATTGACCAAGATGCTACTAATCCTGGGCAAGGTTTTGGGTTTAATAATACGGGCTTTTCTAACTTTGCCGATGTGACCTCGATCCTTCAAGGGGATAAAAGTGCGACTGGTGCATACACATTAGCAGATATTCCGATGACCGATTTCCTACAAGGCAAATTTCAAAGTTTCAACTTCAGTGGTTGGAGTTTATTTATCGTGACCAAAGACCAAGCCAAACGATCCCGTGCCTTCAATGTCTATTATGGCGCTAGAGGGAACAAAGCTGGAACCAACAATGAATTTGTCATGAAAGACTTTTTAACCTCTAAACAAGGAAAATTAAACCCAATCGTGACGTGGTTTACCGTTCAAGGCGATAAATTTTTCACAGGTGACAATGCTCAAATCCAAAATAGTGCAGGAACTTGGGTCAATATCAGCAATACAATCAACCCAGTCGGTAATGTCATGAACGGAACCGTTTCAGATAACGATCAACACATGGTGGATAAATATCCGGGTCAATTTAATCCTGGCTTTCCCAACTTTTTAGATATCGATGTCGATCGTTTGACCTTACCAGAAGGGATTATCACTAACAGTCAGAAACAAATCAACTTTAAAACAACCAGTAGCGGAGATGATTACTCAACCAACGCGATCGGTTTTTCAATCAATGCGGAAACACCCGAACTTGAAGTCACCAAAGAAATTATAAATCCAAAAGAAACGTATAAAATCGGGGACACCGTAACCTATCGTGTCCATCTCAAAAATACCAAAGAAAACACAGAAGCGGTCAACAGTCTTTCTAAAGACCAATTAGATAGCCGTTTAGATTATGTACCCGACAGCTTATCCATCGTAAGTGGTCCAAATGCTGGCAATAAAACAGATGCCACAGGCGATGACCAGGGCGAATACACAGCAGCCGATCGTGCAATCACGTTTCGTGTAGGAGAGGGCGCCAACGCTACACAAGGCGGTAGCTACAAAGGAACGACCGCGGAAACAGTCTATGAATTTCAAGCAAAAATCAATGATACAGCCAAAGGAGAAGAACTGATTCCAAATAGTGCCACATTCCAAGGGGTAGATTCTGCCACAAATACGATGATCGAGAACACATCCAATATCGTAGAGGTAAAAATCGCCCCAGAAGAACTGGTCGGCAAACTAGAAAGCTCAAAATCCGTCAACAATCAATCGCCAAAAATCGGCGACGAAATAGAATACACGATTCAATTTAAAAACACCGTACCAAAGGGTATTTTAAACCAAGTAACCGTGACCGATACCTTACCAAAAGGCTTAACGTATATTGAAGACAGCGTTACAAGTGCAGGGCCTGATCCCAAACCAACCGCATTAACGGTTGTCAATGGCCAAGTAACCGCTGAATACCCAAAAATCGCCGACACAGAAACACGCGCTATTTCCTTTAAAGTTCGTGTCAATGAAGAAGCGGTAGTCGGACAACCGATCATCAACAAAGCCAAAATCGATGATCACACGAATCCGCCCGATGAACCAGAAGTCCCAGTGACACCAACAGAAACACCAGGAGAATTAGAAAGTACCAAATCCGTCAACAATCAATCACCAAAAATTGGGGACGAAGTCGAATATCGTTTGTCTTTCCGTAATAAAATTCCGAATGGTGTCTTAAATCAAGTCACAGTGACGGATAATTTACCAAAAGGCATGACCTATGTCGACGGCAGTTTAACCAGCGAAGGCGCTGATCCGCAACCGACAAGTCTAACCATGACTGACGGCAAAGTCGTTGCAGAGTACCCAAAAATTCAAGATACCACAGTACGAACCATTGTCTTTAAAGTCAAAGTCAATGAAGAAGCTATTGTTGGGCAAAAAATCGTAAACAAGATAACTGTAGATGACCATGTTAATCCGCCCGATGAACCAGAAATTCCAGTCACACCTGTTGAAACACCTGGACGATTAGATGTCACCAAATCCGTCAATGATCAAGCACCAAAAATTGGGGACGAAGTCGAATACCGTATCACATTCCGAAATAAAATCACGAACGGTGTTTTAAACCAAGTTACCGTAACGGATACTTTGCCAAAAGGCGTAACCTATGTAGAAGGTAGTTTGACCAGTGAAGGAGACGATCCAAAGCCAACAAGCTTAACCATGGAAAATGGTCAATTGACTGCTGAATACGGTATGATCAATGACACCAAAGTCCGTTCAATCGTTTTCAAAGTCAAGGTTAACGATGAAGCGAAAATTGGCGAAGCAATCGTCAATAAAGCCAAAATCGATGATCACACCAATCCGCCCGATGAACCAGAAGTACCGATTGTGCCAGTCATCACACCAGGCGAATTGGAAAGTAGCAAATCAGTGAATAATCAAGCACCGAAAATCGGTGACGAAATTGAGTATCGCATTACATTCCGTAATAAAATCACAAACGGTGTCCTAAACCAAGTCACCGTGACCGACACCTTACCAAAAGGCTTAACCTATGTAGAAGGAAGTTTGACCAGTGAAGGCGCTGATCCACAGCCCACAAGTTTAACGATGGAAAACGGAAAATTAGTCGCTGAATATCCTGAAATCAAGGATACAACCATACGAACGATTAGTTTCAAAGTCACCGTAAATGCGGAAGCGGTAGTCGGACAACCGATCGTCAATAAAGCGAAAGTTGATGATCATACCAATCCGCCTGACGAACCAGAAGTGCCCGTCACACCCGTTGTAACACCGGGACAATTAGACGTAACGAAATCAGTCAATCATCAAGCACCAAAAATCGGAGATGAAATCGAATACCGTATTAGTTTCCGTAACAAAGTCACGAATGGTGTGATCGATCAAGTCACTGTGACCGACACATTACCAAAAGGGTTGACCTATGTAGAAGGTAGCCTAACCAGTGAAGGCGCTGATCCGATGCCAACAAGCTTGATCATGGAAAATGGCAAAATGACCGCTGAATACCCAAAAATCGACGACAATACCGTCCGCTCTGTTGTGTTCAAAGTCCGCGTGAACGAAGAAGCGGTAGTCGGACAACCAATCGTCAATCAAGCGATCATCGATGATCACACCAATCCACCGGATGAACCCGAAGTGCCCGTCACACCAGTCGAAACGCCCGGTGAATTAGAAAGCACTAAATCGGTAAATAACCAATCACCGAAAATTGGGGACGAAGTGGAATATCGTTTGTCTTTCCGTAATAAAATTCCGAATGGTGTCTTAAATCAAGTCACAGTGACGGATAGTTTACCAAAAGGCATGACCTATGTAGAAGGCAGCTTAACTAGCGAAGGTGCTGATCCGCAGCCAACGAGTTTAACAATGGCGAATGGCAAAGTCGTTGCGGAATACCCGAAAATCCAAGACACAACAGTACGAACGATTGTCTTTAAAGTCAAAGTCAACGAAGAAGCCATCGTCGGGCAAAAAATCGTGAATAAAATCACCGTGGATGATCATGTCAATCCGCCAGATGAGCCTGAAATTCCAGTTGTCCCAGTCGAAACACCGGGACAATTAGACGTCACAAAATCAGTAAATGATCAAGCACCAAAAATCGGGGATGAAATTGAATACCGTATTACCTTCCGCAACAACGTCACAAATGGTGTCTTAAACCAAGTCACAGTCACAGATACCCTACCAAAAGGCGTAACATATGTAGAAGGCAGTCTGACAAGCGAAGGTGATGAGCCAAAACCAACAAGTTTAACGGTGGAAAATGGCAAACTAGTCGCTGAATACCCAAAAATCAGTGACAACAAAACCCGTTCGATAGTCTTTAAAGTCAAAGTAAACGAAGAAGCAAAAGTCGGTGAACCAATCGTAAACAAAGCCAAAATCGACGATCACACCAATCCACCGAACGAACCAGAAGTACCTGTAACACCAGTCGAAACACCAGGAGAACTAGAAAGTACGAAAACGGTGAACAATCAATCACCAAAAATCGGAGATGAAATCGAATATCGAATTCATTTCAACAATAAAATCCCGAATGGTGTCCTAAACCAAGTCACAGTCACCGATACTCTACCAAAAGGAGTAACATATGTAGAAGGTAGCTTAACGAGTGAAGGCGATGATCCCAAACCAACAAGCTTAACCATAACAAATGGCCAGTTGATCGCGGAATACCCGAAAATCACCGACACTAACATTCGTTCAATCGTATTCAAAGTGACCGTCAACGAAGAAGCCGTTATCGGACAGCCGATCATCAATAAAGCGAAAATCGATGATCACACAAATCCGCCAGATGAACCAGAAGTCCCAGTGACACCAGTAGAAACCCCTGGCGAATTAGAAAGTACGAAAACAGTTAATAACCAAGCACCGAAAATTGGGGAAGAAATCGAATATCGAATCAATTTCAATAACAAAATAGCAAAGGGTGTTTTAAACCAAGTCACCATCACCGATGTGTTACCAAAAGGTGTAACGTATGTGGAAGGTAGTTTAACCAGTGAAGGGGACGATCCAAAGCCGACAAGCTTAACGATGACAAATGGCAAACTAGTCGCAGAATACCCAACAATCAGCGATACCAAAACACGTTCCATCGTATTCAAAGTAACAGTCAACGAAGAAGCCGTAGTTGGAGAACCAATCATCAACAAAGCCAAAATCGATGACCACACAAATCCACCCGATGAGCCAGAAGTTCCCGTGACACCAGCGGAAACACCAGGGGAATTAGAAAGTACGAAAACAGTCAATAACCAAGCACCAAAAATCGGTGAAGAAATTGAATATCGTATCACCTTCCGTAACAAAATCACTAATGGTATCTTAAACCAAGTCACCGTCACGGATACCCTACCAAAGGGCGTAACCTATGTAGAAAACAGTGTGAAAAGTGAGGGCGATGAGCCAAAACCGACAAGCTTAACGGTAAAAAACGGTAAACTAACTGCTGAATACCCAACAATCAGCGATACCAAAACCCGTTCTATCGTGTTCAAAGTGACGGTTAACGAAGAAGCAGTGGTTGGTCAACCGATCATCAATAAAGCGAAAATCGATGATCACACGAATCCGCCCGATGAACCAGAAGTACCCGTGACACCAGAACAACCGCTAGGGAAACTAGAAAGCGAGAAAACAGTCAATAAAAAGACCGTTAAAATCGGTGAAGAGCTTGAATACCGCATCAGTTTCCGCAATACAGTAAAAAATGGTCTCTTGAGCCAAGTCACAGTCACAGACAATTTACCAAAAGGGTTGACCTACGTAGAAAACAGCGTGAAAAGTGAAGGGGACGATCCCAAACCAACAAGTTTAACGGTGAAAGACGGAAAGGTGATTGCTGAATATTCAACAATCAGTGATACCAAAACCCGTTCGATTACCTTCAAAGTGAAAGTCAACAAAGAAGCCATCTCTGGTCAACCAATCATCAATAAAGCGAAAATCGATGATCACACGAACCCGCCAGACGAGCCAGAAGTACCAGTGACACCAGAACAACCTGTAGGAAAACTAGAAAGTAGCAAAACAGTTACTAAACAAAAAGTGACAATTGGTGAAGAAGTCGAATACCGCATCAGTTTCCGCAATACAGTAAAAAATGGTCTCTTGAATCAAGTCACAGTCACAGATGATCTACCAAAGGGGTTGACCTATGTAGAAAACAGCGTGAAAAGTGAAGGCGACGAACCAAAACCAACAAGCTTAACGGTAAAAGATGGAAAAGTAATCGCTGAATATCCAACAATCAGCGACACGAAACCCCGTTCTATAGTGTTTAGAGTCAAAATCAATAAAGAAGCCGCTATAGGAAAACAAATCAAAAACATAGCGACTGTGGATGATCACATCAATCCACCGGATAAACCCGAAGTACCTATCGTGCCAGAAAAAGAAGTTCCAGGGAAACCAGATCTTCCAAAGGCAGGAGAAACAGTCTCAAATTCCGTATTATTTATCGGGTTTGCGATGTTAGCGACTGTTTTGTTGGTAAATGTGGAGCAAAGAAAAAAAGATAGAAATTAACTATTATCATTAACTTGATGAAAAAGAGCAGAGGAAAGCTTACTTTTAAGTTTTCCCTGCTCTTCTTAAATAGATTGGTATGTCAACAAATTCGTTCTTTTTCTGACTATCTAAAAATGATACGATAAAAGAGGTACAAATAAAGCAAAAAAAGGAGAAAAAATGGAGTTGGGACGGTTATATTCCGATGCATATCGGAGAGGAATCTTGTTGGGGTTATTTTTTTTAGTACCAGCAATCGTAGTGTATGGATTTATTATTTTTGGCGATACAGATCAATTAGGAATTCAGATTGGTTTAGTAATCGGAACTGTTTTTACAATATTAGCGATTTTTCAATTTGTCTTTAGAAAAGATGGCTTGTATTTGTATGAAAATGGCTTGGAGCTGGTTCATTTTAATCGTAAGAAAGTGTTGATGTACGAAGAGATTCGCTATTTCACGATTACGAGCAATTGGAATCTATCAGGGATTGGCTCAAGTTTTATCTCATTCAGAAAATCCCCCCATATTGTAATTCGCTTAAAGAATGAAAAAATGATCAAAGTCTTTTTTGAAGTCAATCAGTTTGCAGCAAGTGAGTTGGGGAATAAAGTAACGTATGTAAAATCATAATAAAAATAGAAAACCTGTCGAGAAAATGTCAACAGGTTTTTCGTGGAATTCTTTTTGTATATATTGATTAAATAATTTTTAATGATAGAATTAAACGATAAAAAGTCTAAGCCGTTTTAATAGCTTAGACTGCTAATCTGAACGTGCATACCAACACCAAACAAGTACCTCAAAAAATAATTACAACCCAATTCATTCTTAATTCCTCCCATCTAGTTCACATCATACATAAGGGGGGCAGATAAAAGCATTTGATGTTGCGTATAAGAGACGAAAGGAGCTATAAATGGATATAGGCAGTACGATTGAGTTGATTAGACAAAATAAGAATATCCCAATCAAATCTTTGATTGGGGAAGTTATGTCACGAGCCCATTACTATAGAATCACAAATGGTCAATCTGATATGACGGTAAAGAATTTTTTTAATATTTTAGAACGCTTAAATGTTTCGCTAGAGGAGTTCTTATTCATAAAAAAACAACTTCAAAATAGAAAAGTTCAAAGCCTTATTTATGGAAGTTCATTAAAGTTTTTCGCTTAATATGTACAAAAAACTTTCATTTGGAAAAAATAAAAGAGTATTTATAGAGAAACATAGTTAGAACGTTATCAACATATTGCTCTAGTTGTCCAGTTATTGATCGATCGTTTGGTGCAACAAGAAATTGTGCAAGATACTGGATTAAGTCAAGCTGATTTAGATACGTTATCTAAGCAATACCATCAGAAACTTAAAGAAAAAGCACATTATACTTCGGAGTTGATAAAAGAGCAAAAAAAAATGAAAGAATACAAAATTCAGGTTTATGGAATGGATCTATCCACATTTTTGAAGCAATTAAAACTGGAAGTGCAAAAATCAAAAGAAGTGAAAATAGAAGATAAAGCTGGTTACCTACATCAACTATTTTCTCGTCAAATTGAGACGATTTCAGTAAAGAAAGATCCTGTTATATTAAACTTAAAGTTCAAAAAAAATAATAAAAAATGGCAAATTGATTCAAATCAGTTTAGCGTGCTAAATATATATTTAGGTTTTTATGCCGGTGAAAGTAATTTACTAGCTTTAAAAGGAATGATGGATGGCTTAGAGTTTTAATAATTAATTTGATAGAGTATTTTCAAAAACAGATTTATTACTTTAATTAAGTAATAAACCTGTTTTTTTATTGTATATTACAAAAAAACAATTTTAAGGATTATATTTGCAATTTTTTTACAGCACAAAGAAATAATTGATAACTATAAGGCATGTAAATGTGGCAAAATGGATGTTGAGGAGTTTTTAGATATAGGGGTGTTAAAAACAGGGCAAAGGGGT
The DNA here is from genome assembly GCF_001465345.1 of Enterococcus rotai. NCBI lineage: Bacteria > Bacillati > Bacillota > Bacilli > Lactobacillales > Enterococcaceae > Enterococcus > Enterococcus rotai. Next base: position 2,341,170 of record NZ_CP013655.1, read on the forward strand.
TTGTAAAATGTCAGGAATCAAAAGCAGTCTAACTGTGGCAGGAGGCGTTTCAGCGCAGTTTAGTCAAGCGGCTAGTGGTTTTGCATCTGTGAATGAAGCAATGACCAAAGCAGAACGAACCACCGTTAGTGGAAATAGTAATGCTAAGAATAGTTTAACCAGTCTGCACAGTTGTGGGCAACGCATGTCAAATGCGATCGCTCGTGATGGAAATGCTATTCATTCAGTGGCACAAGAATTTAGCCAAATTGATCAAAAAATTAAAAAAGGGTTTGACTTACCCATGTTTTCTCCAAATTTTGGAGGTGACAGGCGGTAATGAGTGAAGCAAAAGAATTAAAAATCAACCAACAATTACGACAAGTAGGCATTGATCAAGAGGAAAAGCGTCGTGAAATTCGAGAATTAGAAGAGTTGGAAGCGGATTATTTTTCGATCCACCAACAAGAACAACGTTATTATCAAGACCTGATCGGTAATAATCAAGGCTCTAGGCTTGTCGGTCATTTTATAGAATTAGATGAAGAGGCGAATCGTTTACATCAATACGAGCGCCAACGATTGGAAGAAATGGCCGAACATTTGGTCAACGAAGAAGTACAGCTTAGAGACAAAGAAGATGAATTATACGCTGAGAGGATGCAGCTGTTTTCTGGAGAGCAGGAAACGGAGGACAATCGCTATGGCTATTGATTTTTATGTTGGCGAAGTGAAGTCACAAAGCGCTGCTGCTAAGCAAATGGCTAACGAGTATAGCCAATTTTGCGGCACACTGATAGATAGTGTTAATGCGTTTATGAGTGCACCACTCTCCAGTAAAACCTACGATTCAGCGAAACTTTATTTCTCAGCAGTCTACCCATCGTTAGCAAGTGGGTTTATACTAGCATGTGAGGCCTTAGTCGAAGCTCACAGTAAATTTCCTGAGGAGTTTCAATCAGAGGTAGATACTTGTGATGTGATCGAGGAGCAACTAAAAGCCGAAATCACTCAAGGACAAGCGCTACTCCAAAATATAGCACGTACAATGGATAAGGAAAAAGAGTCTAACCAACGTACGGAACAACGCTATATGGGCGTGCAAAGTTCAATTCAAAAGAATGAAGAGAAGTTGCAGAAACTGTATGAATTTAACGCAAGTTCACCGAACTTATTTGCTGATTTTGAAGCACAGCTGGCTAATTTGGAGGCCGGCTTGGCAGAGGTAGAAAAAGGGGCGGCATGGGATCCAACATCAGGGACGTTTGATTTAGGTAGGGTCAATTTGTTTTGGACGAAACCGATTGGGAATAATTGGGATAAACGTCAGAAGAAGATTAATGCGGTTAGACAAGCAGAGATGCAAAAAGAAATTGGGAAATTGGATGGTTATGAAATAGTTTGTATCGATTATGGTAAAACTAAAACATGGTTTATTAAGAAAAATGGAAAGTGGATTTATCCAGGAGAGAAACCTGAATTATACGGAATACTGGATCAGTGCAAAGGCTTTTTGAAGAGAGATCAATATAAAGTAACACAACCAAAAATTGTGCGTAATGTTGCTCCGTTGGCGATTCCCGGCGCACCAATCTTAGAAAATCTAATTAAAGCTGCGAAGGTAACGGTAGGTGGAGCCGTTGCTATTGTCGTGGGAAAAGGGATTATAGACCAGATAAAAAATGCACCATCTCGGCAAGGAACAAAAAAAATTGAAATTGAAATACCTAAAAATGTAGAAAGAAAGATAAAAAAATTATCACCATAGCAGAAAAAGGCTTTGGATAAAGCATTAGATAAGTTGAAAAATGGTGATAGTACGGGATTACATGATCATGGGCTAAAAGGAGACCGAAAAGGAGAACGTGCCATTGATATTAGAGGGAAAGGAACTGGTGTAAATCGTGGCGGAGGTAGAGTAATATATGAAAAGGATAAAAATGGTAATATAAAACTTAAAGATGTCATTACTGGACATAAATACTGAGAAAAGAGGAAGTAAACATAATATGAGAATGAAGCATGTATTGTTAGAAATGTATTTTGAAGATAATTTGAATCTAGAAAAAGTACTAGATGACAGTAATACGTTTGAAGATTTAGTGAGTAGTGGAATTAGTTTTACTTATGCAGACTATGAACTTGCGTATGCAGGGAAAAATGGCATTGTACATACTTTAGAAGACTTTGCTGGGTTTGGCGGGGAGATGGATATTGAACCAGAAACGGAAAATTATGAAGCTGTTAGAGAAGAATTAATTAAAAAATGGCAATCAGTTTGTCAAAGGAAAATCGAAGAAGCAGTCGATGAATATTTAGAAATAAAAAAACAGTTTCTTCAAGAAAAAGGAATAAAAGACGAGATAGAATAAACGCTCTATCACAGTACTCTTCTCAATAAAAAATCAAGACCAGCAGCCATTGTCACGGTTGCTGGTCTTTTAACCATTTCTTAAAATGTTTCAAAACCAAAGAACTGGTCAGTTGATTATCTTGCATCCACGATTTTGATTCGTTACATATTTTCGTTCATATTTAGGAATTTAATTTCAATTAAAAGGATTGCGTTTTAATTTATTTTAATCTTTTGGAATGTTTAGATGTACTTTTTTCGGTATGTTCGTTTGTTTATTGAAATTTTATTTCGTTTTTCAGATAAAAATGTTGAAAAAAAGATTCGTTAACTGTATGATGGGGTTGTCGATAGAAGAAATAGCTAATTATCGATTCGCATTATTCACTTCACTAACGATAAAAACGAAAAAATGGGCTAGCAGGAGGGATGATCGTTTTTAATTGATGTAGATAGATTCGTAGGCATTGTTTAGTTTGGTGGGTCAAATAAGTAGCTTCAGGCAATTATGTCGATTTTTTTCAAATTTTTTTGATTGTTTTTGTAAGGGCTTTTATATCAGTTCAATGTAAAATAGGAGATGAGAATATTGAAGAAGTTTACTGAGTTTATCGAAGAACATTTAGCAGGTCCCATGGCAAAATTGGCGAATCAGCGTCATTTACGTGCAATCAGAGATGGGATCATTGCGACGTTACCGTTGATCATCATCGGTTCATTTTTCTTGATCATTGCCTTTCCACCATTACCGGCAGATTGGGGAATCACGCAGTTTTTAACATCAAATGTGGCAACTATTTTATTACCTTATCGTATGACGATGTACATCATGACCTTGTATGCAACATTTGGGATCGGTGCAAGTTTATCGAAAACATATAATTTGGACGTCATTTCAGGCGGGATTTTAGCAACGATCGCGTTTCTATTGACATTTGTTCCAGTCAATATTCCAGCAGAAGCATTAGATGCAGCTGGAACAGCAGGATTTGTATTGCCAATGGCTAATTTAGGTGGCGGCGGAATGTTTGTTGGGATTATCACGTCGATTTTGGCTGTTGAAATTTATCGTTTAACGGATAAATCAAAATTCAAAATCACGATGCCAGAACAAGTACCACCTGCTGTAGCGAGATCGTTTGAAACGTTAACACCAACGTTGATTGTTATTTTAGGGATTTCTACATTAACGTACTTTATTGGCTTCGATTGGCATTCAACGATTTCTAAAATTGTAAGCCCTTTAGTAAGCGCAGCAGATAGTTTGCCAAGTGTCTTATTCTTGATCTTTATGATTACCTTCTTTTGGTCATTCGGGATTCATGGTGTATCAATCGTTGGGTCGTTAGCAAGACCGTTGTGGTTGCAATTATTGGATGGAAACACTGCGGCAATGGCAGCTGGTAAAGAACTACCAAATATTGCGGCAGAGCCTTTTTATCAATGGTTTGTCTGGATCGGTGGATCAGGTTGTACAATTGGGTTAGCGCTATTATTAGCATTTAAAACAAAATCTCAATTTGCTTCAAAATTAGGGAAAGCAACGTTAGCACCAGCGATTTTCAATATCAATGAACCGTTGATTTTTGGAACACCAATCGTATTGAATCCGATTTTGATCATTCCGTTTATTTTAACACCAATGGTGACTGCAACGATTGCTTGGTTTGTCACTCAGTTTGGTTTGGTTAATCGTGTGATCTTTACGGCACCTTGGACATTACCTGGACCGATTGGCGCCTATTTAGCAACAGGTGGCGATTGGCGTGCAGCAGTTTTAAGTGTTGTCCTGATCATTATTTCTGTCGTGATCTATTATCCATTTGTGATGATCTACGATAACAATGAATTAGAAAAAGAACATGCTGTCAGCAACTAAAGACGGTTGATCAGATAAAAATGAACGAAACGAAAATCTTTGTTACTACATTTTCGTTTCGTCATTTCATTTGATACGAGGAGACGAATAGAATGACGAAAGTAGTATTTATGGTCACAAGTGTGCTATTCATCGTGGTAGGGTTGATGATGACCCACTATTTAAAAAAGAAGGATTTATTACCTAATCGTTGGTTGATTGGCTGTTCGGTCTTTTTGATTGCGTTGATTCCAACGCTTTTATTTCCAACTATGCCGGAAATGATCAAACAAGCGATTTTTGGCATCAGCGGTTTATTAGCTGTTATCTTTTTTGAAAGTAGTCGATTATTAGCTGAACAAACTAAAAAGGGGTCGAGTCAATGAGAAAATTAGGGATTTCAGTTTACCCAAATCATAGTAGTGTAGCAGAAATCAAAGACTATCTGGATTTAGCAGCGAAATATAATTTTAAGCGTGTCTTTACTTGTCTATTATCGGTTGAAGCAGGCAAAGATCAGATTGTCAAAGAATTTACAGAAACGATTGCTCATGGGAAATCATTAGGGATGGAAGTTATTGCAGATGTGAGTCCTAAAGTGTTTGGAGCATTAGGCATCAGTTATGATGATTTATCATTTTTTAAAGAAATCGGAGCGGACGGAATTCGCTTAGACATGGGGTTTACAGGAAATGAAGAATCGATCATGACGTTTAATCCCCAAGATTTAGCAATCGAATTAAACATTAGTTCAGGTACTCGATATTTGGAAAATATTCTAAGCTATCAAGCAAACTCAGATAAATTATTGGGTTGCCATAATTTTTATCCGCACCGCTACACAGGATTGAATTATGACCATTTTATTGCAACATCAGAAGTCTATAAAGAACATGGGATTCGGACGGCCGCATTTATTAATTCTCCCACGGCAATGATTGGGCCGTGGCCAGTAGAAGAAGGTTTATGTACCTTAGAAATGCACCGAACTTGGCCAATCACCACTCAAGCCAAACATTTATGGGCGACAAATGTGATCGATGATGTGATCATTGCCAATGCCTTCGCCTCAGAAGCAGAGTTAAAAGCATTGAGTGAAATAGACCCATATCGTTTAACGCTTGATTGTGTGATCAATCCAAACACTCCAGCACTAGAAAGAAAAATTATTTTAGAAGAGTTTCACTTTAATCGTGGGGATATCTCTGATTATGTGATCCGTTCAACGCAAAGTCGTGTAAAATACAAAGGTCATGAGTTCATCCCTTTTAATACAGTCAACATGGATACTGGCGATATTATTATTGAAACCTCACTATATGCTCATTACGCTGGAGAACTGCAAGTCGCATTATTACCAATGGAAAATGCTGGGAAATCCAATGTAGTAGGCCAAGTTACCGCAGCTGATCAGATCTTATTATCGTACCTTAGACCATGGCAAAAATTTGCCTTCCATGAAGTCTAAATTGGATTAAAAAATAGAATAGAGGAGAAACAGATGGTTTATGCAATAGGTTTAATGTCAGGAACATCATTAGATGGCATCGATGCCGCATTAGTAGAAATTTCTGGTAAAAATGAAACGACCGCCGTTAAACTGATCGACTTTTTAACGGTACCCTTTAGTGAGGGAACTTTGCGGCGAATTCGTGAAGCACTGTCACTTGAAAGTTCGGATGTAGAAAAAATTTGTTCCTTGAATATTGAATTAGGAGAATGCTTTGCCCAAGCAACCTTAGCTATTTGTAAGCAAGCTGGGATTGCTTCGACGGATCTTGCTTTTATCGGCAGTCATGGTCAGACTATTTTTCATATTCCTTTTGCTCGAGATACTCTTTACGCCTCGACATTTCAAATTGGAGATCCGGCAGTGATTTGTGAGCGAACAAAAACAACGGTGGTTTCGAATTTTAGAGAGCGGGATATGGCAGTTGGCGGTCAAGGCGCACCAATTGTTCCATATTCAGAATACGTGTTATATCAAAAGCCAAATACAACTAGATTGTTGCAAAATATTGGTGGCATCGGAAATGTAACAGTGATTCCAAAATCAGGAAACATAAACGATATGATTGCATTTGACACTGGACCGGGCAATGTCATCATGAATGAACTATGCTTGTATTTCTTCAATCAAGCGTATGATGAAAATGGAACTTATGCTAGTCAAGGCAAAGTCAGCCAAGCGTTGTTAGAAGAGTTACTGGCTCATCCTTATATTCAAAAACCTTATCCGAAAACAACTGGACGAGAAGATTTTGGTAAACAATTTACGACAGCCCTGCTTGAAAAATGGTCACTTGTCCCAAAAGATTTTATTGCAACTGCGACAATGTTTACTGCTAAAACCATTGCCAAAGCTGTTCAACCTTTTATTCAAGGTGAAACGGAACTGATTGTTGGTGGCGGGGGGAGTTACAATCAAACCTTGATTGCAATGATCAAAGCAGAGCTTCCAGAAGTCAAAGTGATGATTCAAGAGGAAATTGGTTATTCTTCAGAAGCCAAAGAGGCGATTGCGATGGCGGTTTTAGCCAATCAAACCTTACAGCATTGTCCCGGCAATGTTCCAAGTGCTACCGGTGCGGAAAAAGCTGTGCCCTTAGGGAGTATCACCTACTATTAAATAAGTGGTTAATAATAGAAATTAAAAAAACGAGTGGTGCAAAATAATTAGGATTTTGCACCGCTCGTTTTATAATTCTATTTAAAATAAACACAGACACACTCAGGTGCGTAAACATCTTTTTGAATCATTTCCAAAAGACCTGTCGCTTCATCACGACGATAAAGGGTCAAATTATCCGTATTTTGATTCGCTGCAACAGCAAATTTACCTGTTGGATCTAAATCAAAATCTCTAGGGATTTCACCTTCTGTTGAAATCAATTGAATACGGTCAACTTTACTGCCGTCTTCCGTTGTTGCAAAAACAGCAATCGAATCATGTCCGCGGTTTGATGCGTAAACAAAACGTCCATCCGCAGAAATACGAATCGCAGCCCCACCGTTAAATTCATTGAACCCAACAGGTAAAGTGGATACTTTTTGAACTTGCTCAAAAGAACCATCAGCTGCATTATAAGCTAAAACTGTCACAGTACTATCTAACTCACCAAACAGATAAGCAAATTGATTATTTGGATGGAAGACTAAATGACGAGGGCCAGTTCCAGGTTCAGCTACATATTGAGCAACTTCAGATAATTTGCCAGCTTCACTGACGTCATATGTGTATACGCGATCAGTCCCAAGGTCACAGACTACTAAACGACGATCTGGCGTTAAGTCTGTATAATGCACATGGGCATTGTCTTGATTTTCATGCGGTCCAGTTGGTTCATCATGAACGATCTTATCCGTATGTTCTAATTGTCCATCGGCTAAAATACGATAAACATGAACGATTCCTTGGTGATAATTGGCACCAAAAACCAGTTGTTTTTCTTCATCAAGCGCTACATAACATGGAGGAGCGCCGGCTTCAGTGACTTTATTTAATAAATCAAAGTGTCCATTATTGTGTTTATAAGCAGCCATACCACCTTCACCATCAACTGAAGTGACATTGAATAAGTCGCCTGTTTGATTTAACGCTAAGTAGGTTGGGCTTGTTTCTTCTACTAATAAAGTGGCATCAGAAAGTGTTCCATTTTCTGTATCTAACGTAGTCTGATAAATCCCTTTACTTTCTCGACGTGTATACGTCCCTAATAAAATTTGTTCCAGCATGAAATTCCCTCCATTTTTTACTGAATGCTACTAAGAATCAGCAATTGATTTAACTCTTTTAGTATACCATAAGAATTCCTTTATTTAGCAAATCTTTCCAAATCCAATGTTCGCATTTTCACTTGATTTATGCTATTATATTTTAAGACTGTAACGACAGTCATTTTTAATTTTAGAGGGGTGACACGCATGTACGATAATACAAATAGCAACAATGGTGCAGTTCGCTGTTCATTTTGTGGTAAAACACAAGAAGAAGTGAAAAAAATCGTTGCAGGACCAGGTGTCTATATTTGTAATGAATGTATCGACTTATGTAAAGAGATTATTGATGAAGAATTTTACGATGAAGCCGTACGTGAATTAACGGATGTCCCAAAACCTCAAGAAATATTGGATGTCTTAAACGAATATGTAATTGGACAAGATCAGGCAAAGCGCTCACTAGCAGTGGCTGTCTATAATCACTATAAACGTGTAAATCAATCAGAAAATTCAAGCTCTGAAGAGGTAGAATTACAAAAGAGCAATATTTGTTTAATTGGCCCAACAGGTTCTGGGAAAACATTTTTAGCCCAAACATTGGCTAGAACATTGAATGTACCATTTGCAATTGCAGATGCAACAAGCTTGACTGAAGCAGGCTATGTAGGAGAAGACGTAGAAAATATTCTATTGAAACTGTTACAATCAGCTGATTTCAATGTAGAACGTGCTGAAAAAGGCATTATCTATATTGATGAGATCGACAAAATTGCCCGTAAGAGCGAAAATGTTTCGATCACAAGAGATGTCTCAGGTGAAGGCGTACAACAAGCCTTGCTTAAAATTTTGGAAGGAACAGTCGCTAGCGTACCACCACAAGGCGGGCGTAAGCATCCACACCAAGAATTTATCCAAATCGATACAACGAATGTCTTGTTCATCGTTGGAGGAGCCTTTGACGGGATCGAAAACATGGTTAAAAACCGCTTAGGCGAAAAAACAATCGGTTTCGGTACAAAAAACAGCAAGTTGAGTGAAGACGAAAGCGTAATGCAACAAATCATTCCAGAAGATTTGTTGAAATTCGGTTTGATTCCTGAATTTATTGGACGCTTACCAGTCACAGCTGCTTTAGAGAAGTTGACGACAGATGATTTAGTTCGGATCTTGACTGAACCTAAAAATGCACTAGTCAAACAATATCAAAAATTATTATCTTTAGATGACACAGAACTAGAATTTGATGAGGAGGCTCTTCGTGCGATTGCCAATAAAGCAATCGAGCGTAATACAGGTGCTCGTGGTCTACGTTCAATCATTGAAGAAATCATGATGGATGTCATGTTTGATGTGCCGTCAGATGATACAATCGAAAAAGTGATCATTACCGAAATGGCCGTTGAAGGTACAGGAAAACCAGCAATTGTGTATAATAAAAAAGATAAAAAAGCTGGTTAAGGATAAAAAGACAAAAAGTAGAGATGCGTCTCTACTTTTTTACTGATTTTATACAACAACGTTATTTAGCTTTGCGAGTTCGTTCAGCTTTGTAACTTATCTAGCTGCACAAGCCAGCTCTTCGGAAAAAAGATAAAATAGGAATAAGGTAAAAAGCACCTTATTCTTATTTTCCTATTTTTCTGTCAGAGCTAAACGGCTTGTTCCGCTTTTAAACGAAGGAGGTTAGAACTATGAATGTTCATAACGCAGAAATTATTATTAGTGCGGTTTCACCTAAGCAGTATCCGGAAACAGAACTTCCAGAAATTGCTTTAGCAGGTCGCTCAAATGTCGGAAAATCATCCTTTATCAATACGTTGATCAACCGTAAAAATTTAGCTAGAACTTCTGGGAAACCAGGTAAGACACAAACATTAAATTTTTACCTAATTGAAGACGCCTTGCATTTTGTCGATGTACCTGGATATGGTTATGCCAAAGTGTCGAAGACAGAACGAGCTAAATGGGGCGAGATGATCGAAACCTACATGACAACAAGAGAACAACTAAAAGCAGTTGTTTCTTTAGTTGATTTACGTCATGCACCGACACAAGAAGATATTCAAATGTATGAGTTTTTAAAATACTATGACATTCCAGTAATCGTTGTAGCTACGAAGAAAGATAAAATTCCTCGTGGTAAATGGAATAAACATGAGAGTGTGATCAAGAAAGCCTTGAATTTCGATAAATCAGATGATTTTATTCTGTTCTCTTCGCAAACCAAAGAAGGTAAAGAAGAGGCGTGGCAAGCGATTGAGAAATATTTATAATAGAAAATAGTGTTGACCTCTTTTTACAGACGTCAACACTATTTTTTTATTTTTCTTTTTTCTTCGCTTCTTTTTGTTGTGCTTTTGCTGCTTGTTTTTCTAGTTCTTCTTTTGGCATTTCTACTTTTTTAGGATCTAGTGCAAAAGAATCGAATAATTTATCTAAGTCATTTGTACTTTCAAATTTCAAACCCATCGTTGATAAGCTCCATTTCGATTTAGATTGTGTGGAAGTTGTTTTGTACAACTACTTTTCTCTAGTTTAGCATCCTTTTAGAAATTTGAATAGTTTTCTTTTTCAACCATTACTAATTTTTATAAAAATGTTTTTACTTTAAATTTGTAAGCTTGCATTCGATTATAAAACAAGGTATAGTTTTTTCGAATAGAGAAAAGAGGGACGAAATGGCAGGAAATATTTTTGTAGGAATGGTGCGTGGCTATCAGCGTTTCATTTCACCAGGGCTTCCAGCTAGTTGCCGCTATCACCCAACGTGTTCACAATATATGATCGATGCGATTCAAACACATGGCAGTATTAAAGGCATAACGATGGGAACAGCGAGATTTTTAAGATGTCATCCGTTGACCAAAGGCGGAATCGATTATGTACCGTTGAAATTTAGCTTAAAAAGAAATCCGGACCAAGAATATCATGGTCCCTATAATTATAGAAGAAACAAACATAATAAATAGATGAAGGCGGGCAGCAAACATGGCGATTTTGGCATTTGATTTTGGTGGTTCAGCAGTAAAATATGGGGTTTGGAATGGAAAAGAAATGACCGACAAAGGGAAATTCACTACTCCTAAAACATGGGAAGAAATGAAAGCGTCCTTATTAGCTGTATTTGTAGGAATGGCGCAAGAGTTTGAAGGGGTAGCATTCAGTGCGCCAGGTGTGGTTGATGTTGAAAAACGAATGATCAATGGTATTTCAGCAATTCCGTATATCCACCGCTTTAACATTTTTAAAGAACTGGAAGAACTATTTAACCTGCCTGTTACAATTGAAAACGATGCAAATTGTGCTGGCATGGCTGAAATTTATGAAGGAGCAGCAAAAGGGAAAAAAGAAGTTGCTTTTGTTGTTGTTGGTACTGGAATCGGTGGGGCAATTTTTCATAATGGGCAAATCGCTAAAGGCGCCCATCTTTATGGCGGCGAATTTGGTTTGATGTATCTAAGTGAAGGAGAAACCTTTAGTAAGTTGGGAACTGCGGTACAAATGGCGTGGCGTTATTGCGAACGAAAAGGCGTCGAGAAAGAAACCTTTACTGGAGAAGATGTTTTTCGTTTAGCAGAAAATGGGGATGAATTGGCTAAAGAAGAAGTCAATCTCTTTTATGAGTACTTAACCCAAGGCCTGTTTAGCATTCAATTTTCACTTGATCCAGAGATGATTGTTTTGGGTGGCGGTGTTTCTGCTAAAGAAGGATTGTTAGATGAAATCAATCGTCGAATGAAAGAAAAACTAGCGCATTTTGAATTAAATGACTTTATCCCGCAAATCGTCACCTGTAAATACGAAAATGATGCCAATCTGATTGGAGCGGCCGCTAATTTTATCACGAGCCAAAAGAATAATGAATAATCGAATCGAAAACGTCGAATTGCTGATTGCAAGGAGACGTTTTTTTTACGAAAAAGAGAGAGTAAAATCTTGGATTATAAGTAACGGACGAATCTTAATAATTTGAATTATAGAAATTTTCTGAAAATTCATTGACATTTCTTTCGTTATTGATTATATTTGTATACATACTTCTTTAATAATTATATATGCGAAGAAAATTATCTGGCTTTACGAATTCATTCAGCTTTAAAATCATCTAGCTTTTTGTGCTAGCTCTTCGGGAAAAAGATAAAAACTGATTGTGGTAAAAAGCACCACATTCTGTTTTTCCTATTTTCCAGTCAGAGCTAATCAACACATCAAGCTTTAAAATCATCTAGCTTTTTGTGCTAGCTCTTCGGGAAAAAGATAAAAACTGATTGTGGCAAAAAGCACCACATTCTGTTTTTCCTATTTTCCAGTCAGAGCTAAACAACACAATCAGCTTTAAAATCAAGGGGGAAACAAAATGAAAAAATTTAGCTTTTTATTTGCTAGTCTATTTTTACTAGCAGCATGTGGTCCAACAGCTGGCGGAGGCGCAAGCGGGGGTGGAAATAAGGTTGAAGGCGATACAATCAAAATTGGCATGAACATGGAACTTTCTGGAGATGTTTCGGCGTATGGGAACGCTGAAAAAGAAGGAATCACATTAGCGGTTGAAGAAATCAACGAAGCCGGTGGCGTGTTAGGGAAAAAATTAGAATTGATCGAAAAAGACAACAAATCAGAAAATGGCGAAGCAACATCAGTCGCAGCCAACTTAACGGCAAAAGATAAAGTCGTTGCAGTAGTGGGTCCAGCAACATCTGGTGCAACAAAAGCAACGATTCCAAATATGACGAAAGCAGCAGTTCCAGTTATTACGCCTTCAGGGACGGATGACAGTATCACTGTTGTAAACGATAAAGTGCAAGAATATATTTTCAGAGCGTGTTTCCAAGATACCTTCCAAGGGGTTATCTTAGCAAACTTTGCCCAAGATAATTTGAAAGCGAAAAACGTTGTGATCATTGGTGATAACTCAAGTGACTACGCTATTGGACTCACAAAATCATTCAAAGATACATTCAAAGGCAAGATTGCCAAAGAAGAGACCTTTACAGCAGGAGACAAAGATTTCCAAGCCATCTTAACAAAAATCAAAGACCTTGATTACGATGCAATCTACATTCCAGGCTACTATGCAGAAGCTGGCTTGATCATCAAACAAGCGCGTGAAATGGGCATCGACAAACCAATTCTTGGAGCGGATGGATTTGGTGATGAAAAATTAGTTGAAATCGCTGGTGCGAAAAATGTATCTGAAGTTTATTACACAGGTCATTTCTCAGAAAAAGCGCCTGCAACAGACAAAGTAACACCATTTGTAGATGCATTCAAGAAAAAATATGACAAACAACCATCTGCTTTCAACGCTTTAGGCTATGACTCAGTTTACATGTTGAAACAAGCAATGGAAGATAAAGATTCAGCAGATTCAAAAGACATTACAGCAGGTTTGGCTTCATTAAAAGACTTTGTTGGTGTAACAGGAAAAATGACGATGGATAAAGATCACAATCCTGAAAAATCTGCGGTTGTACTAGGCTTAACAGAAGGAAAAGAAACATCTGCGGATGCTGTAAATCCTTAAATATACACTAAATGATTGAAACTAAAAGAGGGTGAGACAAGGTTCTGCGTTTTGTCCATCCTCTTTTTCCTTTAAGCAAACAGCACTTATTCTAAAATATTGGAAGTGATAAACATGGAAGTAGTTATCCAACAACTAGTCAATGGACTTTTTCTAGGTAGTATTTATGCGCTATTGGCATTAGGGTACACAATGGTGTACGGAATCATCAAATTGATCAACTTTGCCCATGGAGAAATCTATATGTTAGGTGGATTTATGGGGTATTTCTTTATTAATAAATTAAGTTTAGGGTTCTTCCCAGCCTTGATTTTATCAATGGTAGGAGCTGCCGTGATCGGTGTTGTCATCGAGTTTTTAGCCTACCGACCACTAAGGAAATCAACAAGGATCGCTGCACTTATTACAGCAATCGGTGTGTCATTTTTATTACAAAACGGCATGATTTATTGGTTAGGACCAGAAAAGAAATCATTTCCTCAAGCAATTGAATTTAAAAATTATCAACTAGGGTTTATCCAAATTTCAAATATTCAAGTTCTTATTTTAGTTATCTCCCTAGTGTTGATGATTGCCTTACAATTAATCGTCAAAAAAACAAAGATGGGAAAAGCAATGCGAGCAGTTTCAGTGGATGCGGATGCAGCACAATTGATGGGGATCAATGTCAATCGCACAATTTCATTTACATTTGCTTTAGGTTCAGCGTTAGCAGCAGCGGCAGGCATGCTGATAGGCTTGTATTATAATTCTATCGATCCAATGATGGGGGTTGTTCCAGGCCTTAAATCATTTGTTGCCGCAGTGTTAGGTGGGATTGGAATCATCCCTGGTGCAGCACTTGGTGGCTTTGTGATTGGTTTGTTAGAAACAATTACGATTGCACTTGGTTTTTCAGATTATAAAGATGCGGTGGTATACGCATTGTTAATCATCATATTATTGATTCGTCCTGCTGGTATCCTCGGCAAGAACATCAAAGAGAAAGTGTAGGTGGTAAGTATGAAAAAGAATTTGAAATATAACTTCGTTTGGCTTTTACTTGCCGCATTAGCGTATGCTTTTATCTATGTATTATATGTTACAGGTGTTATTACACCATTCACTGAATATACCTTGATTACGATTGGAATCAATATTATGTTGGCGTTAGGATTGAATTTGATTATTGGTTTTTCAGGTCAGTTTTCTTTAGGGCATGCTGGTTTTATGGCAATCGGGGCTTATAGTGCAGCGATCATGTCCGTTAAGTATCCTACAATGGGTGGTTTTTTTAGTGGGATTTTACTAGGAATCTTTTTATCTGGGATCGTGGCATTATTAGTTGGGATTCCAACATTGAGATTAAAAGGCGATTACTTAGCGATTGCAACTTTAGGAATTTCTGAGATTATTCGAATCATTATTATTAACATGAAAGATATCACGAATGGCCCTGCTGGAATCTTTGGTATTCCCCCAATGGTCAATTGGTCGATGGTTTTTGGATTTGTGGTTATTGTGACCTTGATTATTGTTAATTTTATTCACAGTGGACCAGGACGCGCAACAATGGCAATCAGAGAAGATGAGATTGCGGCTGAATCAATGGGCGTTAATACGACTAAATATAAAGTAGTGGCGTTTATTATCGGTGCGGTTACAGCTAGTGTGGCAGGTGCTATTTATTCAAGTTATGTTCAAACGATTGCACCAAAAGATTTTGGCTTTATGAAGTCAATTGATATTCTGATCATCGTGGTTTTTGGTGGTATCGGTAGTGTGACAGGTACCTTTATTGCAGCCATTGTACTAGGAATTTTGAATATGTTTTTACAAGATGCAGGTGCATTAAGAATGATCATTTATGCATTGGCCTTGATCATTATCATGATTTTTAAACCAGGTGGATTACTTGGAACCTGGGAATTTTCAGTAAAAAAAATCTTCAAGAAAAAGGAGGATAAAACAAATGCCTCTATTGAACGTTAAGAACTTAACAAAAAATTTCGGAGGGCTAGCTGCCGTTTCAAATGTCAATCTTTCTTTAGAAACCAATGAATTGATTGGCTTGATCGGTCCTAATGGTGCTGGTAAAACAACGTTGTTTAATCTTTTGACCGGTGTTTATGAACCAAGTGAAGGGACCGTGACGTTAGACGTTTTAGGGAAAGAACATGTCTTAAACGGAATGAAACCCTATCATATTGCCGATATGGGCTTAAGCAGAACCTTCCAAAATATTCGTTTATTTAAAGATTTGACGGTTATGGATAATGTGTTGATCGCAATGAATAGTAAAAATAAAGAAGGCATCCTATCAAGTATTTTACGTTTGCCAAGTTTTTATAAAAAAGAAGCAGAAATGGAAAAGAAAGTACTAGAGCTGTTAGCAATTTTTGGCTTAGAGGATAAAGTTCAAACTCTAGCAAAAAATCTTCCTTATGGGGAACAAAGGCGTTTAGAAATTGTGCGTGCGTTAGCAACACAGCCTAAAGTATTATTTTTAGATGAACCGGCAGCTGGAATGAATCCACAAGAAACGGCGGATTTAACCGAACTAATCAGGAAAATCCAAAAAGAATTTCAAATAACAATTGTGTTGATCGAGCATGATATGAGTTTAGTCATGGAAGTTTGTCAAAGAATTTATGTGTTAGAATACGGCAGAATCATTGCTGAAGGGGAACCGGAAACAATCAAAAACGATCCTCGTGTAATCGAAGCATATCTTGGGGGGGAACTATAATGTTAACAATCGAAAATTTATCCGTTCATTATGGCGTAATCCAAGCTGTTCGTGACGTTAGTTTTAATGTAAAACAAGGTGAAATCGTATCATTGATCGGTGCCAATGGGGCTGGGAAAACGACGATTTTAAGGACGATTTCCGGATTGAATCGACCCTCAAATGGGACGATCACTTTTGAAGGGCAACTGATCCAAAAAATGCTTCCACAAAAAATTGTTGCCTCAGGATTGTGTCAAGTTCCGGAAGGTCGCCATGTTTTTGCTGGATTAACAGTTCAGGAAAATTTAGAAATGGGTGCCTTTTTGAGAAAAGATGGCGAGCTAAAGCAAGATTATGAGATGATTTTTGAACGATTTCCTATTTTGAAAGAACGGAAGAATCAAGATGCTGCTACTTTATCAGGTGGAGAACAACAAATGTTGGCTATGGGACGAGCGCTGATGTCCAAACCAAGATTATTGCTATTGGATGAACCATCGATGGGCTTAGCCCCCATTTTTATTCAAGAAATTTTTAATATCATAAAAGAAATCAATAAACAAGGAACAACCGTTTTACTAATTGAACAAAATGCTAAAATGGCACTTTCCATTGCAGATCGAGGCTATGTTTTAGAAACGGGCGAAGTTGTTTTAAGCGGTCCAGGAAAAGAGCTTCTTGAAAGTGAAGAAGTTAAAAAAGCCTATCTAGGAGGATAAAAGCATGAGTGTAAGTGATTTTATGACAAAAAATTTAGTCGTTGCTCAACCGGAAATGAAGATTTTTGATGCAGTAGATTTGATGAAAAAAAACAATATTCATCGTTTACCCGTAGTTAAAAATGAGCGCATAATTGGATTGATCACAGAAGGCACGATTCAATCTGCAATGCCGTCAAAAGCTACTAGCTTAAGCGTTTATGAAGTAAATTATCTACTTAACAAGACGACAGTAGCAGATATCATGGTAAAAGAGGTTCAAACCATTGAACCCGCCGCTTCTTTAGAAGATGGTATTTTTAAAATGCGTCAAAATAATATTGGTGTATTGCCTGTTGTAGACGGAAATGAGATGCTAGTCGGAATTATTACAAATAACGATATTTTCGATGCATTCTTAAAAATCACAGGCTACAACGATGGTGGGACGCGTGTTCAACTGCGCATTCCAGAAGACCACAAAGGCATTTTAGCGGATATCTCAAAGTTGCTAGCCGATAATGATTTTAGCATTTTGACGGTTGTCGTAAATCGTAAAGAGTTAGAAACCGTTATTGAGTTACAAATCGAAAGTCGTGAGACTAATCAAATTGAAAAAATTTTAAAAGAAGCTAATTATGATGTTTTTGAAGCAGTATTTATGTCAAAAAAAGTATAAAAAGTCACTAATAGCAAGAATTCACCAGAAAATTTTTACTGAAAAAGAGTTTGACTATTATATTGGCATGTGATAGTTTTATATAGTGTGGTAAGGAGAATCTCTTTTAATCACAATCAAATAGTAAAAGATTTAGCGTTTTACTATCTGTACATTATGTCCTAAAACAATAGGGGTTATTGTTGGTATGATTATTACAGAACATCTGTAATTAATTATAAATATTTAAGATAGGAGGAAAACAAATGAAAAAAGTTATTGGATTTATCGTGGCTGTTGTTGCGATGGTAAGCTTTGCTACACCAGCTTCTGCTGATGGAGCTATTTCAACAACAGAACAGTCTATTCTTAATGAATTGAATGCTGGTGTAACAATCGGCGGTAAAAAATTCAATTTTGATGCGGCTGAAACAAACGCAGCTGCAAATCACTTGAAACGTGTTGATTTAACACAAGCTCAAGCGGATGAGGCTGTAAAAAACATTCAAGCAGCACGTGGATTAGTTGAAAGTGTATCTGTTAATACATCAAGTGCTAATTCTCTTGCAAGTGCAATTAAATTATTGCCAGCTAACGTAATTTCTCAAGTACAAAATTACGCAGTTGCTGCTGGAAATGCTGTTGGCGTGAAAATTACTTTTGGTGGCGGAAGCTACTCAGCAGTAACAATCACAGATGCGAATGGCGCGCCTGTTTACAAAACTGGAACTCCAGTGAAAAACACAGGTTCTAATTACGCATTAAGCGGTATTACTTTTGGCTCATTGATCGTAGCTGCAGCAGGTGCAGTATTCGTGAGCAGAAAGAACAAACTAGCATAATATGAAACAACTAAAAAGAGTAGGGGCATTTATTTACATGCCTCTTCTCTTTATGTTTTTTGGCTATCTCATTATTTACATAATTGGCGCACCTGTCATTAATTTTGCTACTTCAGCAGTCGAATTGATTTCACTGAATGATGCTCCGGATTTTGAACAAAAAGGGACGAACCTTTTTGAACAAAGAAATGCAACAAAAGAGCAAACAACATCAGGAAAAGTAACCGATAAATCAGTAGATCAAACCACTGAGCAGACAACGGACCTCGTTGATCAAGAGTCAAAAGCAGCTGCGAATGGAAACGAAGTGACTAAAACGGGCGATTTAGCTTCTTCAAGTATGATCTATCCAGTAGGAGGAGATCAATTTGGTGAAGTAGTGATCGATAAAGTTGGAATTAATGAGCCATTATATTACGGAGATAGCGAAGAAATCTTGCGTTTAGGCGCAGGACAGTACATCGGCAGTATGATTCCAGGAGATCTTGGAGCGACGTTGATCGGCGGGCATAATCTGCCTTCTTTTGGGAAAATCTATTACTTAGAACCTGGTGATCAAGTCGAGGTCCATACTCATTATGGCGATTATACGTATCAAGTGACAGAAGTAAAGGTTGCGAATTATAAAGACTCAGCAATCAATACAAAGTTAGGCGACCGTTCAAAAAGATCACTGATTCTTTATACTTGTTATCCATTAGATGCGATTGGTTTAACACCAGAACGTGTTTTTGTTTCTGCAGACTATGTATCTGGACCAATCATTGATGAGAAGTCATAAAGGAGGAGAACCCGTCAGATGAAAAAAAGTGGTCATTTAATGAAAACTATCTCTCGCTATTTCATTGCTTTCTTATCTTCTGTATTTTTGTTTGCCTTTTTGATTTTATTGACCTTACGATTGACACTTTTTAGTGAAGGCTATATCGAAAAACAAGCAGTTAAAGCAGACTATTATTCAGAGTTGACTGAAGAAATCAATCGACAAATTGAAAATAGCGCTTTAGGAAGTAACATTCCAGAAGGTGTATTGCATCAATCAATCAGCAAAGAGTTAGTAAAAAAAGATGTAGATGCCTATTTTAAAGCGATGTACAATACTGGGACAAAATATTCGATTTCTAATGAAAAAGAGATTCAAACAACTGTTTCAACAGCAATCAGTCATTATATGAATGAGAAGGGCATCCAGACAACACCAGAATCAGAGGCGGCTGTCACGGGACTTTCAGAGAATGCTGTGAAAATTTATAAAGGCTATGTTGAGCTGCCGTTTTTAGTTTCTTACGGACGGAAAGTGATGAATTATAAATCAACATTAGTTATTTTTATGGTTGTTTGTGGTGTTTTATGGGCTTTACTAAGCTTTTCTCTCTATTCTTCGTTAAGAGGGTATGTCCATCGTTTATTTAGATACTGGGCTTATGTTTGGGTTGGTAGTGGCTTGATGATGCTTGTAGCTCCGGCAATTATCCTAATTCAGGGTACTTTAACGAGGCTTGGTATTCAGTCTAAGGCCATGTATGACTTTATCCAAACCTACTTATCAAGTTTTTTATGGCTTTTTATCGTTGTAGGAGCTGTTTCGATTGTAGCAGGTATTGTCTTTGGCTTACTTAGTGAAGTGAAGAGAAAGCAATTATTTAGTGTTTAAACTTAGAACAATTTGTGGAACAAAACGAAACTCGTTTTGCTCCACTTTCTTTTTTTCGTGTAACGTGATACCATAGATGCTTGGGAGGGATGAAGATGTCAAAGAAAAATAAAGATATAGAAGTAAAAATTGAAGAAACTGAAAAAAAAATCAATGGTGAGACAATTACAGTGAGTACTTTAACGATTGGCAAAAAAGAAATCGGTCAAGTTCTTGCACAAGAAGCAAAAAAATTTGCGGTTGTGATCGATGGACGCAATGAAGCGACTGTGAAAACGCTTGATGAAGCGATCGAATACGTGATTCGCCAATGGAATTTAAACGACTAAAATAAATAACAACTTTTTTTCGAAAAAGGCTTGCATTTTTGTTAAAAGTTTTGTATTATAACTAAGTCAGGTTTGTTACTAAAAACCTTTTGGAGGAATAGCGAAGTGGCTAAACGCGACGGACTGTAAATCCGTTCCTTAGGGTTCAGTGGTTCGAATCCACTTTCCTCCATTTCAACCTTTGGGGTATAGCCAAGCGGTAAGGCAACAGGTTTTGATCCTGTCATGCGTTGGTTCGAATCCAGCTACCCCAGTTTTTTTATGAGAACAACTCACTATGAGTTGTTCTTTTTTTGTCTAAAAAATCAGGGTGACTTCTGTTCTCTTTTTTCAAAATATGTGATAAAGTGGATAAAAAGCATGAGGAGTGAACCCGATGAATATTAAAGACAAAATAACTGAAACGGCAGAAAGAGTCTATGACTTAGCACGTGAAGGTAAATATGATGTGAAGGTCAATCTTTTTTCTAAAAAGAACAGTAAAGATAAAGCGACAGGTATCCAAGTTGTATCTACTCGAGATACAGCACATACAAAAAAATGGCGTGCTAAAAACCGCTAAATTAATCATAGGCTAAAACAACATCGATTATTTGTTGTTTTAGCCTATTTTCCTTTAATCTGGGTTATTTATCGATTTCTAGGCCCAGAACGGTCAGGTGACCGTTTCCAACCAGTTTAATAACAAGTCTAGCCAGATGGTTTGGCGACATGTCTGTGTCACTTGTGATCCACCAATGTAGGGTACCAATGAAGATAGAAGTCATATATTCAATGATAAAATCAATCGGTACTTCAATATCATTCTCCGTAATTTTCAACTTAGAAAAGATATCCGCATATTTTTCATAAATGATATCTGCTAACTTCTTGCGTAACAATTCATTTGAACTTCCATCCATGATCGTCAAAAAAAATTTTTTGTTTTTTTGAATATTAATATAAATGTGGGTGAGTAAGAATTCTATCTGTTTTACTTTGATGCGATTGCTGACGATGATCTGCTCCGTATCAATAACAGAAGTGAAAGCATTGATTGCAAAATCAAAAATTTGTTCATAAAGGTCTTGTTTGTCTTTGAAGTGAGCATAGAAAGTCGCACGATTGATCATTGCTTCGTCGGCGATGTCTTGAATCGTTATACAGTCATATCCTTTTTCCTCGACTAAGTGAAAGAAAGCTTCGATAATCATTTTGTGTGTTCGTTTTACTCGGAGGTCAGTTTTCTTTGACATAAAAATTTCCTTTCGAAATAATCAACAGTTTTTAAAAGTTTGTTGCTTATCTCACAAATTTGGGTGTTTTGCTTGTTGCATTTAAATTAGAATCTTTCTAAAATATACATAAGTATTATATCAGACACCTTGTAGGATAATCAACAAAGTGTTGTGAAATAAAAGGATATGGATTATAAGGAGATCAAACGTATGACAATCAGAGCAGGAATAGACGTTGGTTCAACAACTGTGAAATTAGTAATTATTGACGAAAAAAATCATACATTATTCGCCAAATACGAGCGACACTACTCCGATGTAAAAGCAGCAACCGAAAAAGTATTGAATGAAGCGATGAATGAGCTAGGCGAAGCAACGCCGATCACAATGACGATCACAGGGTCTGGTGGTATGGGACTAGCAGATGTTTTGAAGATATCGTTTGTTCAAGAAGTGATCGCCTGTACAAGAACAGTAGAAGAAATCATACCAGAAACGGATGTAGCGATCGAGCTAGGTGGTGAAGATGCCAAGATCACCTTTTTTGAAGGTGCCTTAGAGCAACGGATGAATGGTAGCTGTGCAGGAGGTACAGGCGCTTTTATCGATCAAATGGCAGTTTTGTTGAAAACAGATGCAAATGGTGTCAATGAATTGGCTAAAAACTATCAAACAATCTATCCAATTGCCTCAAGGTGCGGTGTGTTTGCTAAGACTGATGTGCAGCCGTTGATCAATGAAGGGGCAGCGAAAGAAGATATTTCTGCCAGTATTTTTCAAGCAGTCGTCAATCAAACGATTGCGGGACTTGCAGCTGGTCGTAAGATCAAAGGGAAGATCGCTTTTTTAGGTGGGCCATTGTTCTTTATGTCAGAACTTAGAAAACGATTCATTGAAACCTTGGATGTAAAACCAGAAGATGTGATATTTCCAGAAAATCCTCAATTATTTGTGGCAATGGGCGCGGCGATTTATTCTGAAGGAGCTAATCCAACCACCTTAGCTGAGTTGATCCACCGTTTAACCAAAGGCGATGAAGAACAATTAAAGCCGACTGATACGTTAGAACCATTATTTCAAAATGAAGATGAGTTAAAAGCATTTAGAGCACGTCATGATCAAGCCAAAGCACAAGAAAAAGCCTTGTCTGAACATCGTGGTGTAGCATTTTTAGGAATCGATGCTGGCTCAACCACAACAAAAGTTACCTTGATCGATGAAGACGGTAATTTATTGTTTTCATTTTACGGAAACAATCAAGGACAGCCGTTAGAGACCACGATGAGTGTTTTAAAAGACTTATACCAACAATTGCCGCAAGATGTTTTTATCGGGAAAGCAGCAGTTACAGGTTACGGGGAACATCTAATCAAAAATGCCTTAAAAGTTGATATCGGTGAAGTGGAGACAATGGCACATTATAAAGCCGCTAATCATTTTCAGCCAGGTGTCGATTTTATCTTAGACATTGGTGGTCAAGATATGAAGGCGATGACGATCAAAGAGGGTGTGTTGTCTTCGATCCAATTAAATGAAGCCTGTTCTTCTGGTTGCGGTTCTTTTATTGAAACGTTCGCTAAATCATTGAATTTTGATGTCAAAGACTTTGCCCTTGAAGCGCTCAGTTCCAAAGCGCCGGTTGATCTTGGGTCTCGTTGTACCGTATTTATGAACTCAAAAGTGAAACAAGTTCAAAAAGAGGGGGCGTCAGTTGGCGATATTTCAGCTGGACTTTCTTATTCAGTAATCAAAAACGCCATTTACAAAGTAATCAAAGTCCGTCGTCCGGAAGAACTAGGGAAAAAAATCGTTTGCCAAGGTGGGACTTTTTATAATGAAGCGGTGTTACGAGCTTTTGAAATGATTAGTGAACGGGAAGTGGTTCGACCTTCTATTGCTGGATTGATGGGCGCGTACGGTGCCGCATTGATTGCCTTAGAAAATTACGAATTAGGAGAAGAAACGACGATTCTTGGGCTAGAGGAGCTGGATACATTTACAGCGGATAAAGAATTTACTCATTGTGGTCTTTGCGAAAACAATTGTATGATGACGGTCACGATTTTTTCTGATGGGCGTCAATTTGTCACTGGGAATCGCTGTGAACGTGGTGCGAGGATCAAAGTCAAAAAAGAAGATCGCAAGGTCAATTTAGTTGATTATAAATACCGGAAACTATTTAAGTATCGCCCTTTAAAAGAAAAAGATGCGGTGCATGGTAGGGTCGGAATTCCTCGTGTCTTGAATATGTATGAAAATTATCCGTTGTGGCATACCTTCTTTACAGATCTGGGCTTCCGAGTGGAATTATCGCCACGTTCAAATAAGGAATTGTACGAACAAGGGATGGAAACTATTCCAAGTGATACAGCGTGTTATCCAGCTAAAATTTCTCATGGTCATATTCAAGCCTTGATTGATTCTAAGGTACCAATGATTTTTTATCCAGGTGTCGTTTTTGAACGTCAAGAGTCAGCCGAAGCCGATAATCATTTTAACTGTCCGATCGTGCAAAGTTATCCTGATGTCATTCGGAACAATGTTGACGATATTCGTGACGGTAAAGTCGATTATCGTAATCCTTATATCAATCTAGCGAATGAAGCTTCTGTAGCAAAAGTGTTAAGTGAAACCTTTGCAGATCTTGGTATTTCAGCAGAGCAAGTAGCCCAAGCGCTTCGGCATGGTTATGAAGAGTTAGATGCTTTTAAAGATGATGTCCGTAATAAAGGAGAAGAAACCTTAGTAATGCTAAATCAAAAAGGCGAGAAGGGCATCGTTTTATCTGGTCGTCCGTATCATTTAGACCCTGAAATCAATCATGGAATCGCTGATGTGATCACGCAAGAAGGATTCCATGTCTTAACGGAAGACTGTGTTTCTCACTTAAGTGATGTTGGAAATTTACGTGTGGTCAATCAATGGGTGTATCATTCTCGTTTATATGCAGCAGCGCGTGTTGTGGCAAAATCTAAAAATCTTGAATTAGTTCAATTGAATTCATTTGGTTGTGGCTTAGATGCCGTTACAACCGATCAAGTAGAGGAAATCATGGATCAATATGGCAAAGTCTATACGGTCCTAAAAATCGATGAAGGGTCTAATTTAGGGGCTATCAGGATTCGTTTACGTTCTTTGAAAGCGGCGGTTGGCGAACGGGAAAAAATGCATTTTGAACCAAAAATGCAGCACGAAGAACCAGAAAAAATCATCTTTACAAAGGAAATGAAAAAGACCCATACCTTGTTATTGCCAATGCTTAGCCCAATTCATCAATCTGGGTTAGTCGATGTTGCATTAAAAGCGTCTGGTTATAATGTGGTTTGTTTACCAGCAGATGATCGGGAAGCGGTCAATGTCGGGTTGAAATACGTCAATAATGATGCTTGTTATCCAGCGATTATTTCGATCGGTCAACTGGTTGAGGCGCTGGAAAGTGGTGAGTATGATCTCGATCATGTCAGTGTGATGATGACGCAAACAGGTGGTGGTTGTCGAGCAACAAACTACATTCCGCTCCTTAGAAAAGCCTTGAACGATGCTGGTTTCCCGCAAGTGCCTGTTGTTTCTGTCTCAATGGGGAACAAAGGTGTTGAGTCTAACCCAGGCTTTAAGTTTACCTTGCCAATGTTGAAACGTGTTGCGGTCGCCTTTTTATATGGGGATTTATTTGAACGAGTTGTTTACCGCACACGTCCTTATGAAACCGAAGTCGGGATGATTGATGCACTGCATGATAAATGGCTGAAGCAAATCGAAAAAAATGTTCGCAATGGTTCACTGACGTTATTCAATCGTAATATGAAAAAAATTATTAAAGAGTTTGATGAAGTGCCGTTAAATGAAGTCAAGAAACCTAAAGTCGGTATCGTGGGTGAAATCTTAGTAAAATATTCACCGACTGCTAATAACGATATTGTCCGTTTATTAGAAGCAGAAGGGGCAGAAGCTGTCGTACCAGACATCGTTGGCTTTATGAATTACTCTTTATATAATCAAATTTGGAAATACGATAATATGGGTATGTCTAAACAAAGTAAAAACTTAGCTCAATTTGCGATTCGAATTATTGAATACGTTGAAAAACCGATGGACAAAGCCTTAAGAAGTTCCAAACGATTTGAAGGGTTGAGTTCTATCCACGAATTAGCTGAGGATGCTGGAAAGATACTTTCAATTGGAAATCATACTGGTGAAGGCTGGTTCCTGACTGGTGAAATGATTGAATTATTGAAGTCGGATGTCAATAATATTGTCTGTATGCAGCCGTTTGGTTGTCTACCAAACCATGTTGTCGGTAAAGGTGTGACAAAAGAGCTACGTCGTCAGTATCCTAAGGCGAATATTGCACCGATTGATTATGATCCTGGGGTATCATTAGTAAATCAATTAAATCGAATCCGTTTAATGATGGCGACAGCCAATAAAATGATGAATGAAGAAAACGTCCGTTCATAAAAGAATAGAAGTGTTTATTCGGATAATAAGAGCCTGGGTACATAGCGTGAAAAGTTATGTACTCAGGCTCTCTTTTTTCTACGATTAGTCAATCTGAAAAGATAATTTAATCGAAACTTTTTCTTTCTTTTTGTTTTGAATTATGTATAAAATAGACTTAATGACTAAAAAAAATTCTCGTTTGAAGCATACCAAATTATTACGTAAAGGCTTTCCTTTACTGAAATTTAGACTTTTTGGTTGTTTATGAGGTATATACCAGTTATAATGAAGGAGAATAAAAAGGAGGAAATAAGATGGTTTCGAGTTTACCAGTTTATATTCAAATCCACGATAAAATTAAAGATGATATTGAGCATGGTGTTTGGAAGATTGGAGACCGCCTTCCATCCGAACGTGAGTTGGCAATCCAGTTCAGTGTTAGTCGAATGACGTTGAGACAGGCGATTCAAACACTTGCTGATGAGGGGATTTTAGAACGTAAGATTGGCTCAGGGACTTACGTTGCCCGTAAAAAAGTCCAAGAAAAAATGACAGGAACCACTAGTTTTACGGACATTATGCTTTCACAAAATCGAGTACCTTCTAGCCGTACAGTTTCTTATTATGTAGCCAAACCAAGTTCTAGCGAGATGGAAAAGTTGAACCTAAAAGAAAATGAACAAATCGTTCGAATGGAGCGTGTTCGTTTTGCTGATGACCTACCCATTTGTTTTGAAGTTGCTAGTGTACCGTATTCCTTAGTAGATCAATATAGTAAAGCCGAAATTACAAATTCTTTTTATAAAACGTTAGAAGAAAAAGGCGGTAATAAAATCGGTCATGCCAATCAAACGATCTCAGCAATGTTAGCGTCGGAACAGATCGCTGATTATTTAAAAATCAAACGAGGAGATGCGATCCTTCGTTTACGCCAAATTTCTTATTTTGAAAATGGCACGCCGTTTGAGTATGTCAGAACCCAGTATGTAGGAAATCGCTTTGAATTTTACTTAGAAAAATAAACTGAAAAAAGAAAATGAACGCATTAAACTCATCTAGATCGAAGAGTTGTCAGCATTCATTTTCTTTTTTATTTTGTTAAATCGATTTTTTCATTGATCCAATAAATCAAGATACCGCCAATGGACATGGATAATACCTCGCCAATTCCAACGGTTAGCCATGTATAGAAAAAGGGTAATTGATAAAAGTAAGTCAATTGTCCGGCTACTGTAAACATTGATAGAGAACAAATCATGGCAGTTAGCATCATTTTTTTGATAGGGCTTTTTAGCTGCTTGGTGGCATAATAAGATAAATATAAAACGACGAATGTCGATAAACTACCGATTATAACATCTACTAAACCCAATGGTGAAGCAAAGTTTGAAATAGCTACACCCAATGTAACGGCGCCAATGTAACGCTTGTTAAAAATCGGCAAGTAATTGAACAACTCCGAAAACCTGAGTTGAACTGCACCAAAACTAAAGGGTGCTAAAAAAATGGTCACAACAATATACAGTGCTGTAATCAGCGCCATTTTTGTCAGGGACATGACAGACCAAGCTTTAGTCTGCGAGTTTGGATTATTCATTTGGATTCTCCTTTGTAAAACAGTTTCTCTGTTTTAGTGATAACTATGACCAAAGGAAGTGACAGAAAGAATCCTGCCAACTGAAGTGTCATAGTGTGAATGACTTCACTGGGTTTTATGTTATCGGAGATTGTGCTATTTGTAAAGTAAGGTGTGAAACATAAGTGCTATTATTTTTCTAACCAACCACCATCGATTGTCATGACAGTGCCGTGAATATAGTCTGCCTGTTGACTTGCCAAAAATAATGTTAGTGAAGCAACCTCAGTAGGTTTAGCCCAGCGTCCAGCAGGCGTTTCATTTGCGACCCATTCGGCCATTTTACCATCTCCAGCAAAATCAGCCGCATTCATAGGTGTCTGGATTGCTCCAGGAGCAATTGCATTTGCACGGATACCTTGTCTGATGTAGTCATGATCCAACTGCTTTGTATACCCAATGATTGCATGCTTCGAGGCAGTATAAGCCGCGCCACCGCCGCCAGCCACCATGCCAGCAATTGAGGCCATATTGATGATCACACCATGTTTTTGCATCAAAAGTTGTGGCAAAATTTGATTAGTGACTAAAAAGGTTCCTTTTAAATTTACAGCTAAAACACGATCCCACATGGCTTCTGTTGTTTTTAGTGTCGGGGTGTAGTCATCTAGAATGCCCGCAGTGTTTAATAAAATATGAATACTGCCAAATGTGTCATTTACGCTTTTTACAGCCGCTACAATATCGTTAAGGTTTGTCACATCACCGATAAAAGCAGCAAACTTTCCAGGATAATTTGTTGCTTGCTCAGTTGTGTTACGCAAGCCAATTGGATCAACATCCATACCAAATACGTTTGCACCTTGTTCTACGAAAGCAATCGCTTGAGCTTGCCCAATCCCGGAAGCTGCTCCTGTTACAAAAATTGTTTTTCCTTGGTATTCATTGAAACGCATACTTATCCCTCTTTTCATAGTAATCAAAGAAAAGCTAGACCAACTTAATTTAAGTGTTCTAGCTTTTTAGCGAAATTTTAGTCGGTGTGAACGATTTTCCAGTCTTCAGCCAAAACATCACAAGGCGTTGGAGAGAACATACTGTATCCTTCATCAGATGTTTTAATTAAAAAATAGGGTGTAACTTGAAGGAACGTACCATCGGATGTACCGATCTCGTCTCTAAGTTCAATATACAGTTCAAAACCACCCCAGCCTTCTCTAACTGCTTTAGCACCTTTTTTGATTTGTGGTAATACTTCTTCAAATGTCATCTACTTGCTCCTTTTCTATGATTGGCAGTTCATGATAAGAACATTCGCCTTTTTCAAATGTAACCTGTCCGTTTAATAATTCAACGACCTCAGTCATAAATGCCTCAGATTTTGGTTCATCCACAAGACAGATAACATCAACATGTTCACCGTAAACCGTGTCTTTTAGAGTATACGGGTTGTGTTCCATAAAATTTTGAACACTGCCTAAGTTGGGATAACTGATCGTTAAACGGATCTCCTGCTGTAATTTTCCCTCAACTAAGCCAATATCGCCCAAAGCATGAGATACGGCCTGACTATAAGCTCTAATCAGCCCGCCTGCGCCTAATTTTGTTCCACCAAAATAGCGGGTAACAACAGCGACGACATTGATCAATTCTTGTTTTTTCAGCACTTCCAACATTGGAATACCAGCAGTTCCGCTAGGTTCACCATCATCACTACTGCGTTGGATATCACTTTTTTCACCAATCACGAACGCACTACAATTATGATTTGCTTTCCAGTGTTCCTTTTTCTTTTGAGCAATAAATTGCTTTGCTTCTTCTTCTGAATAAACTCGTTTGAGAGAACAGATAAAACGAGATTTTTTTATCTCAATTTCACTTTCTCCATCAGAGCGAATGGTAAAATAACTTTCAAGCATTTGCTCAGTCCTTTACTACATAATGCTTTAAGTATAAAAAAAATCAAGACGAGAAGCAACTGTTCTCTTAAAAATACCTGAGAGAGCTTCGTTTGCTTCTTGAAAGTTTTATGAGATAATACTAAAAGGAATACTGTTTTTTTGGTAGAAATTATTTTTTTCAACTAAAGGAGTGAATGATTTGGCAAAAGAGCGTCAAAAGAAATATGATAGCGTTACCCATTATTTAACGACCAATGGTGGATCACAAGTAACTCTAACGTTTACTCAGTTTGACGAGTTGCTTTTTCCTCATTCGGGACTTCCTAAGACAGCACGAACTGATATTGATTGGTGGGCCAATGACCATAAGCACCCTGAAAAAGGAGCATATGGCTGGCTTAATGCAGGATATCAAGTGGTACAAGTCACTCTTGAAAAAGAATATGTGGTCTTTAATAAATTACTAAAATCAAATTGGTTATTTTGAACGAAAAAATAACGAGAACGTAAAAGCAGGAAGCGTTGACAAATATTTGGTTTATACGATATCATGAAGTATAGAAGTCAAAGATAGGCTAGGTTATCATTAGAAAAAGGAGATGGATAGAATGGCTAAAAAAACAATTATGCTTGTATGTTCTGCAGGTATGAGCACAAGTTTGTTAGTGACAAAAATGCAAAAAGCTGCCGATGCTCAAGGGTTGGATGCAGATATCTTTGCAGTTTCAGCTTCTGATGCGGATAACAATTTAGAAAGCAAGCCTGTAGACGTATTATTATTAGGTCCGCAAGTACGTTTTATGAAGGGTGACTTTGAGAAACGTTTAGAACCAAAAGGAATTCCTTTAGAAGTAATCAACATGGCAGATTATGGTATGATGAACGGGGAAAAGGTTTTACAACAAGCGTTGAGACTAATTGGAGACGATCAATAAAACAGCAGCGGTTGCTTTAATAGTAATCCTATTATAAGTGAGCAAAACAAAACGTATCACGTTTTGTTTTGCTCTTTTTTTAGTTTCTACACTGAGAGACTCCTCTTCAAAAAAAAAACAAAGCAAAAAATGCGTAGTTTAATAGTGGAGGGGATAAAAAATGCAAGAATTATGGGGAAGAAAAGTCTTGAAAAAAGAAATCAATCAAAGCGAACAACTTGAAATAGCGAGTTTGACCTTACCGACGATGAAAGAACTAGCGGAAAATAAAATACAATGTTTACGTTGTGGTCAGATTCAATTGAAATTTACCGTACAGTTAGTGAATCAATGTTACTATTGTCCAGAATGCATTCAATTAGGTAGGGTAGATACTGGCCAGCAATTTTACCATTTACCAGAGCCTGATTTAGTCAAAAGAAAGGTTTCTTTTGTTTGGGAAGGTCAATTAACTATAGGACAACAGCAAGTTTCAGATGAATTAGTTGCTTCTGTAAAAAAAGCTGAATCTCGCATGATTTGGGCAGTTACAGGTGCTGGAAAAACGGAAATGTTGTTTAAAAGTATCCATTATTCTTTAGAATGTGGTTATCGAATTGGAGTAGCTTCACCTAGAGTTGATGTTTGTTTAGAGCTTTTCCCAAGAATACAAGCTGTTTTTCCAGATGAAGAGGCCTTGCTGCTTCATGGAAAGATGGAAGAGAGCTACCGTTATACTAAATTGCTGATATGTACAACACATCAATTACTACGCTTTTATCAGGCTTTTGACGTGTTAATCATTGATGAAGTAGACGCCTTTCCGTTTGTTGATAATCCACTACTACACTATGGAGTAAAACAAGCAGTCAAGCCAAAAAGTTCACTGATCTATCTCACGGCAACTCCGACCGAAGCATTAACTAAAAAAACAGATCGAAATGAATTAAAGACAAGTATTTTACCCGCTCGTTATCATAGAAGAGTGCTACCTGTTCCAAAAATGAAATGGTGTCATCGCTGGCACGAAAAAATCAAGCAAGGCATCAGCCCTAAATCTTTTGAGGATACGATTCGTACGCTGATAAGTAAAAATGATGTCTTGATTTTTTGTCCCACTATTACATTGATGGATCAACTAGGAAAAGCTGTGGAAAAGAGTTTTCCAGAAACGGCATTAGCTTCTGTTCATTCGCAAGATTCACAACGGCTAGAAAAAGTTCTAAAGATGAGAAATAAGGAATACCGTATTCTGATGACTTCGACTATCTTAGAACGTGGAGTGACGTTTGATGGTGTTTCAGTGATTGTTTTAGGTGCCAATCATACTGTTTTTGCAACATCTGCTCTGGTTCAGATTGCGGGTAGAGTTGATCGGAGAAAAGAATATACCGCAGGAGAAGTCTGGTTTTTACATGATGGATGCACAAAAGCTATGAAAGAAGCAGTAAAGCAGATCAAAAAAATGAATACGCTAGGATTAGAGCGAGGCTTGATCGATGAAGTGTAATTACTGCAGTCAAATGACCAATAGAAATCTAACGCTCGCTGAAATATTCCTACCTAAGAAAATTGTATCGGAGCAATTATGCTCTCAGTGTACCCAAAAATTTCAGTTGCTGAAAACAAAAGGAACCTGTCAAGGATGCCAGCGTCAAACCCAAAATAGGTATTGTAGTGATTGCTTAAAATGGCAACAACTTTACCCACAGTATGATTTTCATCATGAAGCACTTTTTTCATATAATCAAGCGATGCAAGAATGGTTTGAAGAATATAAATTCAAAGGAAATTATCGGCTTAGATATAGTTTTGTTTCATTTTTACAAGCGTACTTTAAACAAAAAAGAGGGTTCATCGTAATTCCAATGCCCATTTCAAAAGAACGTCTGGCTGTCCGTGGGTTCAATCAAGTTGAAGGGTTGCTTGAGGCCGCGGAGATCGATTATCAGCCATACTTGGTACGTTTTGCCGATGGTCATTCTCAAGTAACGAAAACTAGAAGTGAACGACTCCAGTTAGTTCAACCTTTTGAGCTGACCAAAGAAGGGCAAAAAGTAGTCTCAAATAAAAGCATTCTTTTAGTCGATGATATCTATACAACAGGGCGGACGATTTTTCATGGAGCACAAGTTATTTTAGAAAATCACCCGGCTAAACTGTATACGTTTTCTCTTGCGAGATAGCAGAATAAATAAAATGAAAAATCGTCCGCAATTTTGTTGGCAAAAGTACTATAATTCGTTATAATAGAATTAAGAAGAAGGATAACAGAGTGGTCCTTTTATTCCTTCTTTAGTGGCAGATGAAAGGGGTAATCGTTATGTTTAGATATAATGTGCGTGGAGAAAACATCGAAGTTACTGAAGCAATCCGAGACTATGTAGAGAAAAAAGTTGGTAAATTAGAACGTTATTTCAGTGATTCACCAGAAGCAACCGTTCATGTAAACTTAAAAGTCTACACTGAAAAAACAGCAAAAGTCGAGGTTACTATTCCTCTACCTTATTTAGTATTACGTGCTGAAGAAACATCACCTGATTTATATGCAAGTGTTGATTTAGTTGTAGATAAATTAGAACGACAAATTCGTAAATTCAAAACAAAAATCAACCGTAAATCTCGTGAAACAGGGATGAATACTGCTAAAGCAGCTATTTTCTTAAATGGTGAAGAAACACCAGATGAAACGCCAGAATTAGACATCGTTCGTACAAAACGTCTTTCACTAAAACCAATGGACAGTGAAGAAGCTGTTTTACAAATGAACATGTTAGGACATAACTTCTTTATCTTTGAAGATTCAGAAACAAATGGAACAAGCATTGTTTACCGCCGTAAAGATGGTAAATATGGATTGATTGAGACAGACTAAATTAAAAGAGGACGTTCTATTTCCTTGAGTTAGGCTCTAAAATGTCTAGTTCGTTAGAATATGGCTCTTTTTGAAGGACAGTCAAGATCATCAATAGTTGATACCAAAGAGACTGTAGCAAGACGGCACACGTTTTGCCGCAGTCTTTTTTCTTTGTTTTACGTGCGTATACATAAAAAATGATATAATATATTGTTAATATTAAGAGAAGTTATTTCCTTTCTGGGCAACTAATGATAAAATAGAAAGGATGATTGTGCATTTAGTGCAAAAAATAAATAGAGTTTATTGAAAGGAACACTTAAAACCATGGCTAATTTTTTAAAAAAGATGATTGAAAATGATAAAAAGGAACTAAAACGCTTGGACGGTATTGCCAACCAAGTAGAAACTCACGCTTCAGCGATTGCTGCATTAAGCGATGAAGAATTAAAAGCAAAAACAGACGAGTTCAAAGCGCGTTATCAAAAAGGGGAAACACTAGATCAATTATTACCAGAAGCATTTGCGGTCGTTCGTGAAGCCGCTAAACGTGTTCTAGGTTTATATCCGTACCATGTTCAATTAATGGGTGGTATCGTCTTGCATGATGGGAATATCCCTGAAATGAGAACCGGTGAAGGGAAAACCTTGACTGCCACAATGCCAGTTTACTTGAATGCATTAACAGGTGAAGGTGTTCATGTTGTAACAGTCAATGAGTATTTAGCAACTCGTGACTCAGATGAGATGGGTGAGTTGTACAATTTCTTAGGTCTGACAGTTGGTTTAAATATCAACTCAAAAACATCAGAAGAAAAACGTGATGCCTATAACTGTGATATCACTTATAGTACGAATAACGAATTAGGCTTTGATTATTTACGTGATAACATGGTTGTTTACCGCAATCAAATGGTACAACGTCCGTTGAACTATGCAATCGTGGATGAGGTCGATTCAATCTTGATCGATGAAGCACGGACACCGTTGATCATTTCTGGACAAGCAGAAAAATCAACAGCTCTTTATACGCGTACAGATAATTTTGTGAAACGATTAAAAGAAGAAGAAGATTATAAAATCGATGTTCAGTCTAAAACGATTAGTTTAACTGAGGCGGGTATTGAAAAAGCAGAAGAAAACTTTGGTTTAGAAAACCTGTATGATATCGAAAATACAGCGTTAACGCATCATATGGATCAAGCGTTACGTGCAAACTTTATCATGCTACGTGACATTGATTACGTGGTTCAAGAAGGCAAAGTTCTGATCGTTGACCAATTTACAGGTCGTATCATGGATGGTCGTCGTTATTCAGATGGGTTACATCAAGCGATCGAAGCCAAAGAAGGCGTAGAAATCGAAGATGAAACAAAAACAATGGCGACAATCACATTCCAAAACTATTTCCGTATGTATAAGAAATTAGCTGGGATGACTGGTACTGCTAAAACGGAAGAAGAAGAATTCCGTGAAATCTATAATATTCAAGTGTTCCAAATCCCAACAAACCGTCCAATCATTCGTGATGACCGTGCAGATTTACTTTACCCAACATTACAAAGTAAATTTAAAGCAGTAGTTCAAGATATCAAAGAGCGTTATCATAATGGACAACCTGTTTTAGTTGGTACAGTTGCTGTTGAAACTTCTGAATTATTATCAGAATTATTGAATAAAGAAAAAGTTCCACATGAAGTATTGAATGCGAAAAATCACTTTAAAGAAGCAGAAATCATCATGAATACTGGTCAAAAAGGTGCAGTAACAATCGCTACCAATATGGCTGGTCGTGGTACAGATATTAAATTA
Source organism: Enterococcus rotai (assembly GCF_001465345.1). Classification (NCBI taxonomy): domain Bacteria; kingdom Bacillati; phylum Bacillota; class Bacilli; order Lactobacillales; family Enterococcaceae; genus Enterococcus; species Enterococcus rotai. Next base: position 2,376,212 of record NZ_CP013655.1, read on the forward strand.
GGTCTTGGTGTTATTGAACTTGGCGGTTTAGCTGTAATTGGTACTGAACGTCATGAATCACGTCGTATCGATAATCAATTACGTGGACGTGCAGGTCGCCAAGGAGATCCTGGGGTTTCTCAATTCTACCTATCACTTGAAGATGACCTGATGAAACGTTTTGGTTCAGAACGTATCAAAGCGTTCTTAGATCGCATGAACATTGAAGAATCAGACGCAGTGATCCAAAGTAAAATGCTAAGCAAACAAGTAGAATCAGCTCAAAAACGTGTAGAAGGAAATAACTATGATACACGTAAAAACGTCTTACAATACGATGACGTAATGCGTGAACAGCGTGAAGTAATCTACGCGCAACGTCAAGAAGTCATCATGGAAGATAAAGAGTTGACTGAAACATTATTAAACATGGTAAAACGTACGATTACTCGAGTTGTAGATAGCCATACACAATTAGAAAAAGAAAACTGGAATCTTGATGGTATTGTAGATTTTGCAGCATCAACATTAGTTCATGAAGATTCTATTGCAAAATCTGATATTGAAGGCAAGACACCAGAAGAAATCAAAGAATATTTAGTCAAACGTGCGCAAGAAGTATATGATATCAAAGTAGAACAACTAAACGGTCCTGAACAAATCTTGGAATTCCAAAAAGTTGTTATCCTACGTGTTGTAGATACAAAATGGACAGATCATATCGATGCAATGGATCAATTACGTCAATCAGTTGGTCTACGTGCTTACGGACAAAATAATCCATTGGTTGAATATCAAACAGAAGGGTACAACATGTTTGAAGAAATGATTGGCGCGATTGAATTCGAAGTAACACGTCTATTCATGAAATCAGAAATCCGTCAAAATGTTCAACGTGAACAAGTGGCACAAGGCGAAGCTGTTCATCCATCTGATGAAGAAGAGCCTCAAAGTAATACAAGTGCTAAAAAGAAACCGATTCATGTTGATGAAAAAATAGGTCGTAATGATCCTTGTCCTTGTGGCAGTGGTAAGAAATACAAAAATTGCCACGGTAAAGGTCAGTAACAATTAATGAAGGTGAGGCGCTCGTCTCGCCTTCATTTGTTTGCAAATAAAGTAATGAAAATGAAAGGAAGAATAGATCATGGAAAATGCTGAAATTCGAACTCTTTTAGATGAAATGAACCAATCAATCACAAGCTTCAGGGGGTCTCTTTGACTTAGATCAGTTAGAAGAAGACATTGCGGAAGCAGAAAATAGAATGGCAGAACCTGGCTTTTGGGATAATTCGGAAGCGGCACAACAATTGATCAATGAAACGAATGCCCATAAAGAAAAATATCAACAATTTCATCAATTTGCAGATGAATTAGAAGAGTTAGAAATCATGAGCGAGATGCAACAAGAAGAATATGACGCTGAAACTCAAAAAGAACTGGAAGAACGCTTGTTAAAACTAAAAGAAAAATTAAGTATTTATGAGCTATCACTATTGTTAAACGAGCCTTATGATAAAAATAATGTTATCATGGAACTGCATCCTGGAGCTGGCGGAACAGAGTCACAAGATTGGGGCAGCATGTTGCTTCGAATGTATACTCGCTGGGCTGAAAGTCACGGGTTTCAAGTGGAAACATTGGACTATCAGTCAGGAGACGAAGCGGGAATCAAAAGTGTTACTCTTTTAATTAAGGGATATAATGCTTATGGTTATTTAAAATCTGAAAAAGGGGTTCATCGTTTAGTCCGAATCTCACCGTTTGATTCAGCTAAACGTCGTCATACTTCTTTTTGTTCCGTGGACATCATGCCTGAATTGGATGAAAATGTTGAGATCGATATCAATACGGATGATTTAAAAGTCGATACGTATCGTGCAAGTGGGGCTGGTGGACAACATATCAATAAAACAGAATCAGCTGTTCGGATCACTCATATTCCGACAGGAACAGTGGTTGCCAGCCAAGCGCAACGCTCGCAGCTAAAAAACCGTGAACAAGCAATGGGCATGTTGAAAGCAAAACTTTATCAATTGGAAATGGATAAAAAAGCACAAGAAGCAGCGTCACTACGTGGTGAACAACTGGAAATTGGCTGGGGTTCACAAATTCGTTCTTATGTTTTCCATCCGTACTCAATGGTCAAAGATCATAGGACGAATTACGAAACGGGAAATGTACAGGCGGTAATGGATGGAGAGTTGGATGGTTTTATCGATGCGTACTTAAAGCAGAAATTAAATTGATCAATTCACAGAAATGAAACAAAATTGTAAACTGTTGAAAGAGCCTTGAAACAAAGTCATGTTATAATGATTGATAGTCTAGAAAACAGAGATGGAGAGAATACGCCATGATTGAAATGAAAGATGTAATGAAGAAATATTCGAATGGTACAACAGCTATCCGAAATATTTCAGTAGAAATAAAACAAGGTGAATTCGTTTATGTTGTTGGCCCTTCTGGTGCCGGAAAATCAACGTTCATCAAATTAATGTATCGTGAAGAAAAAGCAACAAAAGGACGTTTGAAGGTTGCCAGTCATGATTTGATGAAAATAAAAAATTCGGAAGTCCCTTACCTTAGAAGAGAAATTGGTATCGTCTTTCAGGATTACAAATTATTGACGAAAAAAACCGTCTATGAAAACGTTGCGTATGCTATGCAGGTTGTTGGACGTAAGCCAAGAGATATCAAGAAACGAGTGATGGAAGTTCTTGATTTAGTTGGCTTAAAACATAAAGTCAGAGTCTTTCCAAGTGAATTATCTGGTGGGGAACAACAACGTGTTTCAATTGCTCGTGCAATTGTAAATACACCGAAAGTTCTAATTGCCGATGAACCAACAGGAAATCTGGATCCAGAAAACTCATGGGAAATCATGAAATTATTGGACCGGATCAATGCTCAAGGAACAACTGTTGTAATGGCAACACACAATAGTACGATTGTAAACACGATCCGTCATCGCGTAATCGCCATCGAAAATGGCCGAATTATTCGAGACCAAGCGGAAGGAGAATATGGCTACGATGATTAGAACCTTCTTTTCTCATGTCCTAGAAAGTATCAAAAGTTTAAAACGTAATGGGTGGATGACAATAGCTTCTGCCAGTGCCGTTACGATTACTTTAGTCCTTGTAGGGATTTTTATGGCAGTAATTTTTAATGCAACAAAATTAGCAAAAGATATTGAAGAAAACGTAACAGTTTCTGTATTCGTTGATATTGGTACAACACCAGACGAAATGCAAAAACTAGAAAAAGAATTGAATAAAATCGACAATGTTGAGACTATTTCTTATTCAAATAAAGATAAACAATTGGAGAAAATCCAAAAACAAATGGGTGAAGCGTGGAACCTTTTTGAAGGCGACAGCAATCCGTTATATGATGTTTATTATGTAAGTGCAAAAGAACCTTCAGATACAAAGAAAATCTCAGAAAAAGCGGCAAAACTACCGAATGTCTTTAAAGCGGATTACGGTGGCGTTTCTTCAGATAAGATTTTTAGTATTGCAGGAAAAGTTAGAACTTGGGGATTAGGTGCTGCAATTTTGCTATTATTTGTAGCAGTATTCTTAATTTCTAATACGATTCGTATCACGATTCTCTCACGCCAAAGGGAAATTCAAATCATGCGTTTAGTTGGTGCTAAAAACGGCTATATTCGTTGGCCTTTCTTTATTGAAGGGGCTTGGATTGGCTTGATCGGAGCAATTATTCCGATCTTAGTCTTAACATTTGGGTATCAACAATTTTATACCTTGTTTAACCCGCAATTGTTGAGTTCAAATTACTCATTACTAAAACCTGAGTCATTTGTTTGGCAAATAGATATCTTGATGATCGTGATTGGAATGACTATTGGGTCTTTAGGATCAATCATTTCAATGCGTCGTTTCTTAAAAATTTAAAACTCGAAAGCAGACAATTTTGTCTGCTTTTTCTTTACTTATTTTATTAAGTTGGTTATGCTTTACTAGGGATATATGTAAAAGTGATTGGGGTGGATACATGAAATTTTTATATGATAATTTATTTGTTATTATTTTTATTGCGAACATGCTATTATCGTTAGTCATTGTTTTTCGCGAAAGGAAACAAACAGCACAAACCTGGTCATGGTTGCTTGTACTGATGTTTATTCCAGTCTTAGGCTTTATCCTTTATATTTTCTTAGGACGTGGAATTTCAAAAGATAAGATTTTTGATATGAAGATGCAAGCGAAAATTGGGATGAATGCTGAAATAGAATCGGAGAAACAAGCGTTATTAAGAGGCTTATTTCCACATCCACCAACAGGAGAAGTTGACTCAAAGCAATTGATTTATATGCTGACTTTATTTGAAAGCTCCTTATACACAACCAATAATGAGGTTCGTTTATATACAGATGGAAGAGAAAAATTTGATGGACTGATCGAAGATATCCGTCAAGCCACTGATCATGTGCATATGGAATACTACATTTACCGTGGTGATACACTAGGCAAAGAGATTAGACAGGAATTGATTGATGCAGTAAAACGAGGCGTAAAAGTCCGATTGCTTTTAGACGCTTGGGGTTCAACACAAGTCAATATGAAATTTTTTGAAGAACTAAAAAAGCTTGGCGGAGAAATTGCCTTTTTCTTTCCATTGTTTGTACCGTATCTAAATCCTAGAATCAACTATCGCAATCATCGAAAAATCGTCGTAATTGATGGTAAAATCGGCTATACTGGCGGATTTAATGTCGGAAATGAGTATTTAGGTGAGGTTGAAAAATTTGGTTATTGGCGAGACAATCATTTACGGATTCATGGAGAAGCTGTTTACAGTTTACAAAATCGTTTTTTGATGGATTGGAATTCACAACATAGAGAAGAGTTAAGCTATGATGATGCCTATTTTCCACCAATTTATTCTGATGGGAAAAAAGCAGTTCAAGTGGTAACTAGCGGACCCGATTCAGAACATGAGCAGATCAAAATGACCTATCTTAAGATGATTTCAATTGCTAAAAAGGAAATTTTGATTCAAACGCCCTATTATATACCAGATGCATCGATCCATGAAGCACTAAAATTAGCTCTGTTATCTGGTGTCAAAGTCCGTATACAAATACCAAACAAACCGGATCATATGTTAGTTTATTGGGCAACCTATTCATTTTCAGCTGAATTACTAGAATATGGAGCAATTATTGAAACCTATGAGCAAGGATTTATTCACGCTAAAACGATGATTATTGACGGTGGAATTGTTTCAGTTGGCTCAGCTAATATTGATGTTCGTTCATTCCGCTTAGATTTTGAAGTGAATACAATTATTTATGATCAAGAATTTTCAAAAGAAGTTAGAGACGCTTTCTGGGAAGATTCTAAAGTATCGAAACTTTTAACAGAAGAAATATACCGTAATCGTGGTTTAATTATTAAACTAAAAGAAGGACTGGCTCGTCTGATTTCACCATTATTATGATGCGTTTGGAAAGCGGCTGGGACAGAAACGATTAAATGGATTTAAGGTGTGAGACAAAAGTGATTTTTACTTTTGTTCACATCTTTTTTGATTTTAAAAATGATTATTTGTGTTATTTTATTCTAAAAAAATGCTGAGTTCAACAACTTATAATTTTCAACTGAAACAGTTAATGTTAAAATGAATTGATTGAATTGAGTTTGGAGGATTAACAGATAAATGAAAAAGAAAATGCTATTATTTTTTAGTCTAGTTGGAATACTAACTTTATCAGGATGTGCTAAGTGGATCGATCGAGGTGAATCGATCACAGCAGTCGGCTCATCTGCGCTACAACCGCTAGTTGAGACGGCAGCAGAAGAGTTTCAAAACCAAAACCCAGGACGCTTTGTCAATGTTCAAGGAGGCGGAAGCGGTACAGGATTGAGTCAAGTTCAGTCTGGTGCAGTAGACATTGGGAATTCTGACTTGTTTGCAGAAGAAAAAAAAGGAATCGATGCATCTAAACTGACAGATCACAAGGTTGCTGTAGTCGGAATTACGCCAATCGTTAATAAGAATGTTGGGGTATCAGATATTTCATTAGAAAACCTTAGAAAAATCTTTTTAGGCGAAATAACGAACTGGAAAGAACTTGGTGGAAATGACATTGCAATTGTTATGTTGAATCGTGCAGCTGGAAGTGGTACACGCGTGACTTTTGAGCGTTGGGTATTAGATGGTAAAACAGCGATCCAAGCTCAAGAACAAGATTCCAGTGGGATGGTTCGCTCGATTGTTGCAGATACACCTGGAGCAATCAGCTATACAGCTTTTTCTTATGTGAACGATGAAGTCAACACATTAAGTATTGATGGTGTAAAACCAACAGATGAGAATGTAATCACCAATAAATGGACGATTTGGTCGTATGAACATATGTATACATTAGGGAAACCAAAACAATTAACAGAAGAGTTTCTCGCGTTTATGTTATCAGATGAAGTACAAGAAAAAATCATTGGGCAATTAGGCTATATTCCAGTTTCAAAAATGAAAGTGGAGCGTGATTGGCAAGGAAATCTTATCAACTAATCACCTTTACACAAAATTTACAAACTTAACATAAGATTTACATGTTATTAAACGCAAATTTATGTAGGGAAGTTACACTGGATTTATTGTGATAGGTGTTGCATTTATGGGGACTTATCTAGCTTCTCGGAAAAAAGATAAAAATTGAGTGAGGTAAAGAACATCTCAATCATTTTTTCCTATTTTTCTGTGGAAGCTGAACGAGCTCGTTACGCTTTTAAAATAAGGAGGAATTTTCTTGGAAGATGTGCAGAAAACATTGTTAACGAAATCAAAGCGCGCAAGAATGGAACAGCGGGGGAAATTTATTAGTTTTCTGTGTATCGCTTTGATTGTTTTAGTTGTTCTATCAATCTTTTATTTTGTCGCAAGTAAGGGGTTAGCGACTTTTTTTACAAATAAAATCAAAGTTTCCGACTTTTTATTCGGTACAAATTGGAACCCAAGTGAGACTGGAACGGATGGTAAGCCTATGGTAGGTGCGTTACCGATGATTGCGGGTTCTTTTATTGTGACGTTTATGTCTGCAATTATTGCAACACCATTTGCAATTGGTGCCGCAGTGTTTATGACCGAGATTTCTCCTAAAAAAGGCTCGAAAATCTTACAACCAGTTATTGAGTTATTAGTTGGGATCCCATCAGTTGTTTATGGTTTTATTGGTTTGTCTGTAATCGTCCCTTTTATTCGTTCGATTTTCGGTGGTACAGGCTTTGGGATTTTAGCGGGGACGTTTGTCTTGTTTGTAATGATTTTGCCTACGGTTACTACAATGACAGTCGATGCTTTAAAATCAGTACCTCGTCATTACCGTGAAGCCTCTTTAGCTTTAGGGGCAACACGTTGGCAAACAATCTATAAAGTCGTTTTACGAGCAGCGGTACCAGGAATTTTAACTGCTGTCGTTTTTGGGATGGCACGTGCTTTCGGTGAAGCGTTGGCGATTCAAATGGTTATCGGAAATGCGGCGATCATGCCATCAAGTTTAACAACACCAGCGTCTACTTTAACTAGTATTTTGACAATGGGGATTGGGAATACGATTATGGGAACAGTAGAAAACAATGTACTGTGGTCATTGGCTTTGATCCTGTTGTTAATGTCATTATTCTTTAATATTATTATTCGAATTATTGGTAGGAAAGGGGCCTTGAAATAATGAATGCAAAAAAGGCAGATAAATTTGCAACTGGCGTCTTGTATGCTGTTTCAGGAATTATTGTGTTGATTCTAGCAGCGTTATTACTGTACATTTTAATTCGTGGTATTCCTCATATTTCTTGGGATTTTTTAACGAAACCTTCTAAGGCGTATCAAGCCGGTGGAGGGATCGGCATTCAATTATTCAACTCCTTATACTTGTTACTGATCACAATGCTGATCAGTTTTCCAATTTCGTTAGGTGCGGGTATCTATTTATCTGAATATGCAAAGAAAAACTGGGTAACAGACGTGATTCGGACATCAATCGAAATTTTAAGTTCTCTTCCTTCTGTTGTGGTTGGTTTGTTCGGCTTCTTGATTTTTGTAGTGCAGCTTGGTTATGGTTTTTCAATTATTTCAGGAGCATTAGCATTAACATTTTTCAATCTGCCTTTATTGACAAGAAATGTGGAAGAATCGTTAAAAGCTGTTCACTATACACAACGAGAAGCGGGCTTGTCTTTAGGTTTATCACGCTGGGAAACAGTATTGAAAGTGGTTGTTCCAGAAGCTTTACCAGGTATTTTAACAGGCGTAATTTTGAGTTCAGGAAGAATTTTTGGTGAAGCTGCAGCGTTGATTTATACTGCAGGACAAAGTGCACCAGCATTAGATTTCAGTAATTGGAATCCATTAAGTGTGTCAAGTCCAATCAGTATTTTCCGTCAAGCTGAAACGTTAGCCGTTCATATTTGGAAAATCAACACAGAAGGCACAATGCCAGATGGTGCAGCTGTTTCTGCGGGTGCTTCTGCTGTTCTGATTTTAGTCGTGTTACTCTTTAATTTCGGGGCACGTTTTATCGGAAACAGATTATATAAAAGAATGACATCAGCCTAATGTTAGGGGAATCAGAATGAAAGAATATAATTTAAACGATACAAATATTATAAAATTACCAGAACCGATTGCTTTGCATACCGATGATTTACATGTTTGGTATGGTGAGAATGAAGCCATCAAAGGTGTCGATTTAGAGTTTGAAAAAAATAAAATCACTGCCTTGATCGGACCATCTGGTTGTGGCAAATCGACGTATTTACGTTCGTTGAATCGGATGAACGACGGGATCGCTAATACCAAAGTAACCGGGAATATTATGTATAAAGGTGTCAATGTGAATACTAAAGAAGTCGATGTTTATGAAATGCGTAAACGAATCGGCATGGTATTTCAACGTCCTAATCCTTTCAGTAAATCGATCTACGAGAATATTACATTTGCTTTAAAACAACACGGTGAAAAAGATAAGAAAAAGCTAGATGAAATAGTTGAAACTAGTTTGAAACAAGCAGCACTTTGGGAACAAGTCAAAGATAATTTAGATAAAAGTGCATTAGCGTTGTCTGGTGGTCAACAGCAACGTTTATGTATTGCCAGAGCTATTGCCATGAAGCCGGATATTCTACTTTTGGATGAACCAGCTAGTGCTCTAGATCCGATTTCAACTGGTAAAGTAGAAGAAACATTAGTTAATTTAAAAGACGATTATACGATCATTATCGTAACACATAATATGCAGCAAGCTGCTCGTATCAGTGATTACACTGCCTTTTTCTATTTAGGTAAAGTGATTGAATACGATGAAACAAGAAAAATCTTTACACGACCAAAAATTCAAGCAACAGAAGATTACGTTTCTGGACATTTTGGTTAGGAGGAGCAAGATGACAAAAGAGATTATTTCATCAAAAGATCTGCATTTATATTATGGTAAAAAAGAAGCCTTGAAGGGGATCGACCTGAGCATCAATCAAGGGGAGATTACTGCTATGATTGGACCGTCCGGTTGTGGTAAATCGACCTATCTACGTTCATTGAATCGTATGAATGATTTGATTCCAGGCGTGACGATCACCGGTAGCGTTGTTTATAAAGGCAAAGATATCTATGGTCCTAAAACAGATATCGTAGATTTACGGAAAGAAATCGGCATGGTTTTTCAACAACCTAATCCCTTTCCTTTTTCAATTTATGAAAATGTCATCTACGGTTTGCGTTTAAAAGGAGAAAAAGATAAACAAATTTTAGATGAAGCTGTAGAAAATAGCTTAAAAGCAGCCTCAGTTTGGGATGATGTGAAGGATAAACTGCATAAAAGTGCGTTATCTTTATCAGGTGGTCAACAACAACGTGTCTGTATCGCTCGTGTTTTAGCCGTTGATCCTGAAATCATTTTATTAGATGAGCCGACTAGTGCTTTAGATCCTGTTTCAAGTGGTAAAATCGAGAATATGCTTTTAACGCTAAAAGAAAAATATACAATGATCATGGTCACACATAATATGTCTCAAGCTTCACGCATTTCTGATAAAACGGCTTTCTTTTTACAAGGAGAATTGATAGAATTTAATGATACAAAGAAAATATTCTTAAATCCTAAAGAAAAACAAACAGAAGACTATATTTCTGGAAAATTTGGTTAAAAAAAAGGAGGAACACATATGTTGCGCAGTCAATTTGAAGAAGAACTATTAAATCTTCATAATCAATTTTATGAGATGGGGATGATGGTAAGTAATGTCGTTCATAAATCTGTTCGAGCTTACATTAACCACGATAAAAAAATTGCCAATGAAGTCATCGATTATGATGTAGAAATCAATGATATGGAAGTAAAATTAGAAAAGAAAAGCTTTGAAATGATTGCTTTACAACAACCTGTCACAACGGATCTAAGAATGATCATCACCGTTATGAAAGCCAGTTCCGACTTAGAAAGAATGGCAGATCATGCTGTATCAATCGCTAAATCAACGATTCGATTAAAGGGAGAAACGAGAATTCCTGAAATCGAGAAAGAAATTTCAGATATGTCTGATTACGTGAAAAAAATGGTGGATAATGTATTGATCGCTTATGTCAAAACAGACCAAAAAGATGCGCGTATGATTGCTAAGATGGATGCACGTGTAAATGAGTATTTTGATAGTATCTACAGCCATTCAATCAAAGCGATGCAAGCAAATCCAGAAACTGTAATCAGCGGAACTGATTACCTTCATGTTGCTACGTATTTAGAACGTATCGGTGATTATGTGACGAATATTTGTGAATGGATCGTTTACTTGGCGACTGGCAAAATTACTGAGTTGAATAGTAATCATGACGAATAAATCAATTAAAAATTAGTAGAAATAGGTCAAGACAAATTGTCTTGGTCTATTTTTTTATCTATCAAACAGTTTAGAGTTTAAATTGTTAAAAATAATTTTGAACATAATTTCATTAACGTGTTTACATTTGTTCTGACCTCGTGTATTATACAATTATATTGGAAAGCGCTAACCATTATAACTAAAATTTTGGGGTGAGTTAATTTGGAAGAAACGAATGTAGTTGTTGGTAAAATGAACCGACCGACCTTAGCTGAGCAAAGGAAGCAATGGTTCAAGGAATTTATGAAACCGTTTTTGGTCGTTGTGGTGATTTACATCACGATGTATATGATTCGTAATAACTTTAAAGCAGCACAGCCATTATTGAAAAGTCAACTAGGTCTTACAACGACCGATCTAGGTTATATTGGTTTTGTCTTTTCGATTGTCTATGGGTTTGGTAAATTTATTGTTGGTTATATTGTAGATGGTAAAAATACGAAGAAAATTTTGTCTATTTTGTTATTATTATCTTCGATCACTGTTTTATGTATGGGGATCCTTTTTACTATGAATAATGTTCCGATGGGATGGATCGTTGTTTTATGGTCATTGAATGGCTTGTTCCAATGTGTAGGTGGGCCAAGTTGTGCTTCAGTGATCACACAATGGACAACAAGAAGTAATCGCGGTCGATATATTGGGTTATGGAATGCCTCACATAATATCGGTGGTGGGTTTGCCGGTATTTTTGCTGTTTGGTGTGCGACAACATTCTTTAGAGGCCAAGTTGCCGGAATGTTCATTATTCCAGCGATCGTAGCGGCTGTGGTGGCAATCGGCACATTTTTCATCGGAAAAAATAGACCAGAAGATTTGGGTTGGAATTCAAGTGAAGAAATCTTTGGTGAACCAGTTGAAGCAGCAAATGTAGATGCAGAAAATTTAACAAAATGGGAGATTTTCAAAAAGTATCTTTTAACCAATCCGTATATTTGGGTTTTATGTGTGGCCAATGTATTTGTTTATATCGTCCGAATCGGGATCGATAACTGGGCACCATTATATGTGACCGAACATTTGAACTTTTCACAAGAAGCTGCGGCACAAACGATTTTTTATTTTGAAATGGGTGCCTTAATTGGATGTTTAGCTTGGGGATATATTTCAGATTTATTAAAAGGTCGTCCAGCTTTAGTTGCTACTGTCAGCACAATTTTATTACCGATCGGAATTATTGGGTATCAATTAGGAACAACAGAATTTGTGATCAATGCTTCATTATTTATGTTGGGGATGATGGTCTTTGGTCCTCAGTTATTGATCAATTTATCGATGTTAGGCTTTGTGCCTAAAAAAGCAACGGTTGTTTCAGGTGGACTATTGGGCGCCTTTGCGTATCTCTTTGGTGATTCAATGGCTAAAATTCTTTTAGCTAGAATTTCTGATCCTTCTAAAGATGGTGTGAATTTCTTTGGACATATTTTACATGGTTGGAATGATACATTTATCATCTTTTATATTTCAATAGTGATTATCGCGGTTCTATTAGGGATCGTAGCAATGGCAGAAGAACGAAGAAGAAAACAAGTAAAGGCATAAAGGTGGAATAGACAAATGAATATACAAATTACAAATTTTAGAGACCTAGGTGGCATCAAGAACAAAGCAGGTAAAGTCGTCAAAGCGAATAAATTATTACGCTCAGGTCATTTAATCAATTTAGATCAAGCAACGCAAACAGCTTTAGTCAATCATTTCAAGCTAACAAGAATCATTGATTTTAGACGTGGTTTTGAAATCAGTGAATCACCAGATACGCCAATCGAAGATGTGGAATATGTCAATTTGGACCTACTTGGGAAAATGAATGCTAAAAATTCTAGCTTAGCTGATTTTGCCAAGTTAAAGTCAATTGAAGCAGTTGATAAACATATGTTAGGTGTTTACGAAGACTTAATTTTGAATCCGGGTGCTCAAGAAGGATTTACAGAATTTATGGAGTATATTTTAGCAAATAAAACAGGATCAACGATTTTCCACTGTTTTGCTGGTAAAGATCGGACAGGCTATGCTTCGGCTTTGTTACTTTTATTATTAGATGTTGAAAAAGAAGAAATCTATAAAGATTTTTTGATTACAAATACAGAAAGAAAACAAGCGAATGATGAGCTGATTCAACAGTTTAGAGAACAAGGATTTGGTGAGGAACAACTAGAATCATTAGCTACCGCACTTTATGTCAAAGAAGACTATTTAGATCATGCCTTCAATTTGATTGAGAAAAATTTTGGGACAGCAGAAAAATATGCTGCTGAATGTTTGAACTTTGATCAGGAAAAATTAACAGAACTAAGAAGTATCTATCTAACTGACTAAAAAAAGTGATTTGTCTTCCTCGTTTGTTCTTGCTATAATGAGCTTAAATAATTAGGAACGGACAATGAGTATGGATAAAGAAAAACAACAGCTTAGTATTGAAGTCGCAAGACTCTATTATCAATCTTCACTTAGTCAGCAGGAAATAGCTGAAAAATTAAATGTTTCACGTCCGACGATTTCACGACTTTTAAATTATGCAAAAGAAAAAGGCTATGTTCAAATCACGATTTTTGATCCTTTTTCCGATTTATTTGAAATTGAAAAGAAGCTAAAAGAAAAATATGGTTTGGCAGAAGTTCATGTTGCTTTTTCGCCAGATCCAAACTATAATTTCATTTCAGAATACCTAACTTCATACGCTGCTGAATATCTTGAAGATACCATTAAAAGTGGGGATATTGTTGGCGTCAGTTGGGGCACAACTATGCATAAGACTGTCACAAAGATGGATCGTCTGGATGTTAAAGGGGTCGAGGTCGTCCAGCTAAAAGGCGGTATTGCGTATTTTGATGTTAATAATTACGCATTTGAGACAATTACGTTATTAGCTGAACTTCTAAATACAAAAGCCCGGACTTTTCCTTTACCGGTTATTTTAGATAGCAAAGAAGCCAAAGATTTGGTCGTAGTTGATCGTCATATCAGTAAAGTCATCGAGTTGGGGAGACAGGCAAACATTGCAGTATTTACTGTTGGGACCGTACAAAGCGAGTCATTGCATTTCCGTTTAGGTTATTTTACCGAACAGGAAGAAAAATCTCTCAAGGCCAACGCAGTCGGCGATATCTGTTCTAGATTCTTCAATGAAGAGGGACAAATCAGTGATGCAGAGATCAATGGTCGTACCATTGGTATCGAACTTGAAGAGCTGAAGACGAAAGAAAAATCAATTTTAATTGCTGGTGGAGATCGTAAAATCAAAGCAATTCACGGTGCACTGACGGGTGGCTACGCGAATGTTTTGCTGATTGATAAATTTACAGCAATGAAGTTATTAAAGCACTAAACTTATATTTGGTAAGCGGAGTAGACAATAGTGGCTACTCTTTTATAAATACTTATTATGAACGGAATTTCACATTGTTAGAACGAAATTTCGGAAAGGGAGAGTACAATGAACGTAAACAAAATGATCGACCACACATTACTAAAACCAGAAGCAAATGAGGAAGCATTATTAACGTTGATCGAGGAAGCGAAAAAGTATGAATTTGCTTCAGTTTGTGTAAATCCATACTGGGTTGCTTTAGCAAGTAAAGAACTAGCAGGTACTTCAGTTGAGATTTGTACAGTGATTGGATTTCCTTTAGGCGCAAACACAACAGCAGTTAAAGCCTTTGAAGCAGAAGAGGCTATTAAAAATGGTGCAACAGAAGTTGATATGGTCATTAATGTTGGTGCCTTGAAATCAGGCGATGAAGAGACTGTCTTAAAAGACATCGAAGCAGTTGTTGCAGTAGCGAAAGGAAAAGCCTTAGTTAAAGTAATTCTTGAAAACTGTTTGCTAACTGATCGAGAAATTGCAGTAGCCTCAAAATTATCTGTCCAAGCAGGAGCCGATTTCGTTAAAACGTCCACTGGTTTTTCAACTGGAGGAGCTACGATCAAAGATGTTGCGTTAATGCGTAAAACGGTTGGTCCTACTATTGGTGTTAAAGCCTCAGGTGGCGTTCGTACAGCAGAAGATGCTAAAGCAATGATTCATGCTGGTGCAACAAGAGTTGGTGCAAGTTCAAGTGTTGCAATTGTGGATGCAGCAATTAACGATACAACAGGCGGCTACTAAATTTTAAACAATTGAGATCGTGAGGTACAGAATATGAGAATGGTAGATATCATTGAAAAAAAACGCAATGGCAAAGAGCTAAGTAAAGCGGAAATCGAATTCTTTATTGAAGGGTTAACCAACGGAACAATTCCAGATTACCAAGCAAGTGCTTTTTTGATGGCTGTTTATTTCCAAGATATGTCGGATGAAGAAAGAGCAAATTTAACATTGGCGATGGTCCATTCAGGCGATGTGATCGATTTATCCAATATTGAAGGCATCAAAGTAGATAAACATTCAACAGGTGGTGTCGGAGATACGACAACCTTAGTTTTGGCACCACTTGTGGCCGCACTTGATATTCCTTTTGCCAAAATGTCTGGACGTGGATTAGGACATACAGGTGGTACAATCGATAAATTAGAAGCTTTTGCAGGATTTCATGTAGAGTTAACCGATGACGAGTTCACCGAAATGGTTAATCGTGATAAAATTTCAGTGATTGGTCAATCAGGTAATTTAACACCAGCTGACAAAAAATTGTATGCGTTAAGAGATGTAACGGCGACGGTTAGTTCGATCCCGTTGATTGCTAGCTCGATTATGAGTAAGAAAATCGCAGCTGGAGCAGATGCAATCGTCTTAGATGTTAAGACGGGAGCTGGTGCTTTTATGAAGACGGAAGAGGATGCCGCTGAACTTGCTTCTGCAATGGTTAGAATCGGTAATTTAGTGGGGAGAAATACGATGGCGATCATTTCTGATATGTCACAACCACTAGGAAATGCGATCGGTAATTCGTTAGAAGTCCAAGAAGCAATTGATACACTGCATGGTAATGGACCAGAAGATTTAACGGAGCTTGTTTTAACGTTAGGTAGCCAAATGGTCGTCCTAGCAGGTAAGACAGATTCTTTAGTAGAAGCAAGAAAATTATTAAAAGGTGTTATCGATGATGGCTCCGCTTTAGTTAAATTTAAACAATTCATTAAAAACCAGGGTGGTAATCCTGAATGGGTGGATGATCCTAGTCTATTGCCACAAGCTAAATTTGAAATAGATGTTGTAGCTGACTCTGATGGCGTTGTTGCAGAAATCGTTGCAGATAATATTGGGGTAGCTGCAATGAAACTTGGAGCAGGACGAGAAACAAAAGAAGATGATATCGATTTAGCGGTCGGCTTGATTTTAAGAAAAAAAGTGGGCGATCCAGTGAAGAAAGGCGAAAGCTTAGTTACAATTTTTGCAAATCAAGAAGACGTTTCTGACGTTACTGCGATGATCAAAGAGAACATCCGAATTGGGACAGAAGTTCCAGATAGTAAACTGATCTATCGTGAGATCCATAGTTAGTCTAAAAAAATGAAAAGCGTTTGTTTCATATATAGAAAAGGTTGGGATGTGACTCGATGAGAGTGATGCTCAAACCTTTTCTTTTTTGATCTAAACGTAACTTTCTTCCTATTAAATGCAATCAAAATCCACAGTTGAAAAAAATAAATGAGTGATTACCCTTGAGGACTACCTAAAATTCATTCTTAAGTCCTATGACAAACAACAAAAAAGAAGGCATAATAGGTACATAAGGAAAACACCCTCGGGTGAAAAATTTGCTAAGGAGGCAATTTCCATGAAAGAAAGAGAAAGAGTATTAGACTTAGTTAAAAAAGGTATCCTATCTTCAGAGGAAGCTTTAGTATTATTAGAAAACATGGCCACAGAAAAAGATGAAAAACAAATCAAAAAAGCTGCTGACCAAGTAAATGTAACAAATCCAACTGTTGATACAAAAGAAAATGATAAAGTCGTAGATTTACTAAATAAGCTAGAAAATCAAAAAGAAGATGAGATCGTTGAAACAGAAATTTCTGACGAAGAGGTCAAAGCAAAAGAAGCACAAGATCATGAACGTTTAGAAAAAATTCTAGATGATCTAGCAACGGAAGCGAATCGGACATCTGTAGAATTAGATGAAGTTAATGCTGAAATCGCTGGTGTCAAAGAAGAAATCAAAGAAGCGCAAGAAAAATTAATGGAATTAAATACGAAAGAAGAACTAAGTGAATTAACTAATGAAGATTTAGACGTTAGAGCATCATTAGAAGCTGAAATTAAATCATTAGAAGATGCTTTAGATGAACAAATTCAAGAAAAAATTGCTTTAGAAGCAGAATTGAAAAATATTCGTAAAGAACAATGGTCAGAAACCAAAGACCGTGTCACATCAAAATTTGATATTCCAGATGATTGGAAAGATCAAGCAACCGATACGATCAATCAAGTCGGTGAAAAAATGAGTGAAGCAGGTTCTCAATTAGGTTCATTCCTGAAGAAAACATTTAACTCATTTTCTGAAACAATGAATGATAATATGGAATGGAAAGACGTAAGCTTCAGAGTTCCAGGTGTAGCGACAACCAAATTTGAACATGAGTTTAATTATCCAGCACCACTTGCAAGTTTGATCGATGTTAAAGTTGCAAATGGAAATATCGTATTCAAAACGTGGGATCAACCAGATGTTAAAGTAGAAGGGAAAATCAAACTTTATGGTAAAATGGATGCTGAAACACCACTTGAAGCATTCTTAGAAAGAAGTCAAATCGATGTGGATGACGAAGTGATTTCCTTCCAAATCCCTAATAAACGTGTACGTGCAGACTTAATTTTCTATTTACCTGAGCGGACGTTCGATCATGTATCTATCAAATTATTGAACGGAAACGTATCTGTTGAATCATTAAAAGCAAAAGATGTTTACACTAAATCAACGAACGGCTCAATCACATTCAATAAAATTGATGCAACAATGCTTGAAATTGAAGGTGTAAATGGTGATATCAAGGTTTTAGATGGTGAAATTTTAGATAATATCATCGAAACTGTCAATGGTACAGTAACAATTGCTGCTACTCCTCAAACAATCGGTGTTTCATTGATCAATGGTGATGTTCGCATCACAGCGAAAGAAAAAACATTACGTAAAGTTGAGGCAAGTTCAGTCAATGGGAATGTGAAAATTGCGCTACCAACTGAACTAGGCGTTAAAGGTACAGTGAAAACAAGTCTAGGTAGTATTAATAGCCGTTTGAGTGACTATGAAGTGATTCGTGAGAAGAAAGAAAGAACCAACCAATTACTACAATTTAGACGTTTGAACGAAGAGAATATGGCGCAAATCAATGCTTCTACAACAACAGGAAACATTTATTTAAAAGACACAGATAAATAGATGCGTAGAACTTGATACTTTGAACTTGTGTTGATGTCTATTTGATAGTTGAGAGGAATCTTCTTAACTATCAAATAGAAAAATTAAAAGAAAAAAAGGATGATTCTTCATCCATGCTATTGTAAAATCTAAGAGATGTGAGGTGAAAGAAATGAAAAGACGATTGACAAAATCTCCTAATAATGTGGTACTAACAGGAACCCTAGCAGGAATTGCTGAATGGTTAGGAATTGATCCAACGATTGTACGTGTGATTTATGTAGTAGCTAGCTTTATCTTTATTGGCAGCCCAATTGTATTATATATTTTATTGGCTGTACTGATACCTTCTGGCAGAGTTAGAAACAATGGTTATGGTCATCAAAATCCATACAATCGAAATACCCGTAATGCAAATCCGTATGCTAATGAGCAAAAACAAAGAAAACAAGCTGAAAAAGTGAATGACGATGACTGGAGTGACTTCTAATGACTTACTTTCAACGTCTGATCGTTAATACGTTGACATTTGTTTCACTCTCAGTGATTTTTCCGAATATGATATATGTAAGAAGTATTTGGATGGCGATCATCGCAGCGTTTGTTTTATCTATCTTAAATATGTTGGTAAAACCAGTGTTGACGATTTTATCCCTTCCCTTTACTTTGCTTACATTTGGTCTATTTAGTTTTATTGTGAATGCTGCAATTTTAAAGATGACTTCTTCTTTTGTTGGAGAAATGAATTTCGGTTTTTCCAGTTTTGGAGCAGCAATTCTAATGGCAGTGATCATGTCTTTGGTCAATATGATCGTCAGTGAACGTAATTTAGATAAATATAGTGAATAAGGATAAAACCCAAACGATAAGTTGGGTTTTATCCTTTTATTTTTTTAGTCAAAGGGGTCGTCAATAGCGACTAAGTGGCATTCTTTATGATGGTTAATATAACGATAGAGAATATTGATAAAATCAACTTGATCTTTAGAAAATTGTTGAATGTTTTTAGGTTTTTTAGAGGGTAATTTTTTTTTAGCTAGTTCATTAGGTGTATATTTACTAAAAGTCTGTTTTGTCAGGATTCGCTCGTGAACAACAAGTCCTTGATAAAGTAAATAGTATTTTACTTTTGAACCAACTGGAATAGATAATAGCTGCCAATTCGTTTGGCTGGCTAGAACAAGTTTTTTATTTTGGTTAAAAAAGCGAGTAAGAAATTTCCAGTCTTCTCGTAATTTTTGAGCTTTTTCAAATGAATGATTTTCAGCAGCTAACAACATGGCTGCTTCTAGACGTTTTTGTGGTAGTTGATTGTCTTGCGTAAAGGCACCTAATAGTTCCATAGTAGAAACAGGTTGAGCTAGTAGTGTGGTAGTCTGTTGAGAAAAAGAGTGTTGCCAATAGTTATTTTGGTTTAGTCCATATAAGTTTTCTAAAATTTGTTTTAATTCAGAAAGTTTCCTATTGATTGAAAACGGGCCAAAGCAATTTTTATTAGTCGGAATCGATAAAATGTTGAGTGAGAGTTCGTCATTATCTGTGTTGATCTCAAAATAGTTATATTTTTCAAATGAATTCATTTGTCGATTATAAAAGGGGCGGTACTCTTGAATAAGGCGGCATTCTAACAACAAGGCATCAAGTTCAGTCACCACCTCGATAACCTCAAAATCAGCTAGTTGGCGGATCATCCGTCGTGTCTTGCTGGAGTGCTGTTTGTTTTTAACGAAATAACTACTAACGCGATCTCGTAATTTTTTGGCTTTCCCTATATAAATAATCGTTCCTTGTTTATCTTTCATTAAATAAACGCCAGGATTTAAAGGTAGATTTCTCGCTTGTTCCTTTAAAAGATCATTCATTCGCAATACCTCCTAACAGCTGTTTTCGATAAGATACAAATTAAGTATACAAACTAATTTGGGATAGTCAAACATCAGTTGAAATAAGATTTAGATTTAAGTTCAGAATAAAACTGAGGCAATCTTCCTAATAGCTAGAAACTTCCCACCTGAAATGATAAAATGGAACGAGTAGAGAACTGGAAAGGAATGAATGATAAAGATGGAAGAAGTTGTAAAAATTCATCAACTGGTAGAGAAGCTTTCTTTAGAAGTCGTTTATGGCGATGAAGAAAGTTTAAATAGAGAAATCACAACAGGAGATATTTCCCGTCCTGGTCTGGAATTGACTGGGTATTTTAATTACTATCCTCATAATCGCTTGCAATTATTCGGTAGTAAGGAGATTACATTTTCTGAACGAATGATACCTGAAGAACGTTTGATGGTGATGCGTCGTTTATGTGAGAAGGATACGCCGGCTTTTATTATCTCTAGAGGATTAGAAGCACCTGAGGAAATGGTACAAGCAGCAAAAGAAAAAGGCTTAGCCGTTTTACGCTCACCGATTTCTACATCTAGATTGTTAGGAGAGTTATCCAGCTACCTAGACAGTCGTTTAGCTGCAAGAACCAGCGTTCATGGTGTTTTAGTTGATGTGTATGGTTTAGGTGTTTTGATTCAAGGCGATAGTGGTATTGGGAAAAGCGAGACAGCATTAGAGTTAATCAAGCGAGGTCATCGATTGATCGCAGATGACCGAGTGGACGTTTATCAGCAAGATGAATTAACAGTTGTTGGTGAACCGCCTAAGATTTTACAACATCTGATCGAAATTCGTGGGATTGGGATCATTGATGTAATGAATTTATTTGGCGCAAGTGCGGTACGCGGTTTTATGCAGGTCCAACTTGTTGTTTATTTAGAGGCTTGGGAAAAAGACAAAAAATATGATCGTTTAGGTTCAGATGATGCAATGGTTGAAATTGCCAATGTAGATGTTCCACAGATCAGAATTCCTGTGAAAACTGGGCGAAATGTAGCCATTATCATTGAAGTTGCAGCGATGAACTTCCGTGCGAAAACAATGGGCTATGATGCGACTAAGGCTTTTGAGGAACGTTTGACTAGATTGATTGAAGAAAATTCAGGTGTAGAATAGTACAAGGGATAGTGAAGCGGGACGTTGTTACCATGTGTTATCTAGCTTCAAGAGATAGCACTACGCTTTGCTTCGATCTCATCAATTCCTAAGCGCTAAAGCACTAAGGATTGAAGGTTTCGGGAAAAAGATAAAAAATAAATGAGGCAAAAAGTACCACAGTTATTTTTTTCTATTTTCCTGTCAAGGCTGAACGAGCTCTTTCAGCTTTTAGTATTATCTAGCTGCACGGGCTAGCACTACGCTCTGCTTCGATCTCATTAATTCCTAAGAGCTAAAGCTCAAAGGATTAAAGGTCTTCGGAAAAAAGATAAATTATGACTGAGGCAAAAAGCACCTTAGTCATAATTTCCTATTTTTCTGTCAGAGCTGAACGTTGTTACCATGTATTATCTAGCTTCAAGAGCTAGCCTTTCGGGAAAAAGATAAAAAATAAATGAGGCAAAAAGCGCCACAGTTATTTTTTCCTATTTTCCTGTCAAGGCTGAACGAGCTCTTTCAGCTTTTAAAATAGGAGGAAGCTAAATGTTAGGTCAAGTAAATCCAGTAGCGTTTAATCTTTTTGGGATATCTGTTTACTGGTATGCAGTTATTATTGTTTCAGGGATCGTGCTAGCTGTTTGGCTAAGTAGTCGAGAAGCGGTTCGCGTCGGGTTAAAAGAAGATGATGTGATTGATTTTATGTTATGGGGGTTACCAAGTGCAATTATTGGTGCTCGTCTGTACTATGTGATTTTTCAGTGGCAGGATTATGTTGATAATCCAATTGAAATTATTTTGACTAGAAATGGAGGTTTAGCGATTTATGGTGGATTGATCGGTGGAGGGCTTGCATTATTTTTCTTCACTAGACACCGTTTTATTTCAACATGGACCTTTCTAGATATTGCAGCACCCAGTGTGATTTTAGCACAAGCAATTGGGCGATGGGGTAATTTTATGAACCATGAAGCGTATGGACCGGCCACTACAAGAGGATTTTTAGAAGGACTACATTTACCTAAATTTATTATTGATAATATGAATATCGATGGAACGTATCATCAGCCTACGTTCTTATATGAATCTGTATGGAATGTCTTAGGTTTTGTCGTCTTGGTTCTTTTAAGGAAAAAGAAGAATTTCTTAAAAGAAGGCGAAGTAGTTTTAAGTTACGTCATTTGGTATTCTTTCGGACGTTTCTTTATTGAAGGAATGCGGACAGATAGTCTGTATGCATTTGGCAGTATTCGTGTGTCACAATTGTTTTCTTTGGTTCTATTTTTCGGAGCAATTGCAATTTTAATTATTCGTCGTAAAAAAGGATCGACACCATTTTACAACCGTGAAAAAGGAACAGTAAAAAAAGCCGATTAGAACTGCCCATTATGGTCTAGCTATGTTAAACTATTAAGTGGGTATGAAAGTTATACAATTAGTAATTTAGTCTGTTTATTTAAAGGGAATATAAAGTGACGATCTAGATTTTCGGGAAATCGATATTCTATACATGGAACAAAAATCATTCCCTGTTCAGATTCCTAATTTTCAGTCAGAGCTAAACGATTCGTTCAGCTTTTCTATTTTGAAAGGAGTTTTTCACCAATGAAACAAAAAGTTGCTGTTTTAGGTCCCGGTTCATGGGGAACTGCATTGGCTCAAGTTTTAGCAGAAAATGGGCATGAGGTTCGGATATGGGGGCATAATAAGGCACAAATTGATGAAATCAATACTCATCATACGAATCAGCATTATCTTCCCGATTTGGTGATTCCAGAATCGATTCAAGGGAAAATGTCGTTGGAAGAGTGCATTGCTGATGCGGATGCAGTTTTGTTCGTTGTTCCGACTAAAGCGATTCGAACGGTTGCACAAGAATTTACAGCAAAATGCCGAAATCAGCCATTGATCATCCATGCCAGTAAAGGGTTGGAGCAAGGGAGCCATAAACGGATATCTGAAATTTTGATGGAAGAGATTCCAGCAGAAAAAAGGCGAGGTGTAGCTGTTTTATCTGGACCAAGTCATGCAGAGGAAGTCGCAGTTCATGATATTACGACGATTACTGCCGCAAGTGAGGATTTAGAGGCAGCGACATATGTTCAACGTCTGTTTATGAATGATTATTTTAGAATTTATACGAATGACGATGTTATTGGTGTTGAAACGGGAGCGGCTTTGAAAAATATCATTGCGTTAGGTGCTGGAGCGATTCATGGTTTAGGTTTTGGAGATGATGCAAAAGCTGCGATCATGACACGTGGTTTAGCTGAAATCAGCCGTTTAGGTGTAGCCATGGGGGCTAATCCTTTGACTTTTATTGGTCTAAGCGGAGTTGGTGACTTGATCGTTACATGTACTAGTATTCATTCGCGTAATTGGCGTGCAGGGAATTTGCTTGGCAAAGGCCACAGTTTGGACGAAGTTCTTGAGAATATGGGCATGATCGTTGAAGGGGTTTCGACAACTAAAGCAGCCTATGAGTTATCTCAACAATTAAATGTCGATATGCCGATTACGACGGCAATTTATAACGTATTATATGAAGCTCAAGATGTCAAACAAGCAGCAAAAGAAATCATGTTGCGTGATGGTAAAACGGAGAATGAATTTTCCATATAATTATTGAGGAGGCCAAATGGCATGAGAGTAAAAAAAGCGGTGATTCCAGCAGCTGGTCTGGGAACAAGATTTTTACCAGCAACAAAAGCGATGGCAAAAGAGATGCTGCCGATCGTAGATAAACCAACGATTCAATTTATCGTTGAAGAAGCGTTAGCATCAGGAATCGAAGATATTTTGATTGTCACAGGAAAAGCAAAACGTCCAATCGAAGATCATTTTGATGCAAACTTTGAATTAGAAAGTAATCTTCGCGAAAAAAATAAAACTGACTTACTAAAATTAGTAGAAGAAACAACGGATGTTAATCTGCATTTTATTCGCCAGTCTCATCCAAAAGGCTTGGGACATGCTGTCTTACAAGCAAAAGCTTTTGTAGGCAACGAACCTTTTGTGGTTATGCTAGGCGATGATATCATGGAAGATAAAATTCCATTATCGAAACAATTAATGAACGATTATGATGAAACACATGCTTCAACGATTGCAGTTATGAAAGTACCTCATGAAGAAACATCAAAATATGGTATTATTAATCCCGAAGCTGAAGTTTCTAAAGGGCTATACAACGTGAATAATTTTGTTGAGAAGCCGACACCTGAAGAAGCACCAAGTGATCTAGCGATTATTGGTCGTTATTTGTTAACACCGGAAATTTTCCATGTATTAGAATCACAAGAACCAGGTGCTGGTGGTGAGATTCAATTAACCGATGCCATTGATACCTTGAACAAAACTCAACGTGTATTTGCTAGAGAGTTTACTGGTAAGCGTTATGATGTAGGGGATAAATTTGGCTTTATGAAAACAAGTATTGAATATGGCTTAGTCCATCCAGAAGTGAAAGATAATCTACGTGACTATATCATTGAATTGGGTGCTGAATTATCAAAAAAAGATGCACCAAAAGAAAAATAATTAGAAGTTGTTTCTAGATTATTTTCAGTTGAAGGCAGAGCAAATATGTTCTGTCTTTTTTTATTAAATCAAGATGGAGACCTATACTATAAATTGTTATAATTAAAATAACAATGCCAACTGAATAATTTGTGAAAAAGAGCAGTTGGTGTTATTCTAAGAACATGAAATAATTGATGGAAGGAGCAAGAATATGACAGGTGGAGAGGTTGCAGCGATAATCGCTGCAGTGGCGTTTGCTGTATTAGTAGTATTTATTGTTTTGGTATTGATAAAAATCGGTAAGACCGTTGAGCGAGTTACTACGACAGTTGATGAAGCAAATAAAACGATTGAGGTCGTAACAAAAGATGTCGATATTTTATCTAGGCAAGTAGAGGGGCTTTTAGTAAAAAGCAATGAATTGCTGGATGATGTCAATAAGAAAGTAGCAACGATCGATCCATTGTTTGCAGCAGTTGCTGATTTAAGTGAAAGTGTTTCTGAGTTGAATTATTCTAGTAGAAATTTACTAGGAAAAGTTGGTGCAGTTGGGAAATCAACAGCTAAAGCAGGTGTTGTCGGTAAAGTAGGAGGAGCAGCTTTTCGAGCTTTTCGACCAAAGAAAACATCAAAAACAAGTGAATCGGTTAAATAATAAAAGATAATGGAGGAATAAACATGGCAAAAAAAGGCGGATTTTTTTTAGGAGCAATTATTGGTGGGACAGCGGCAGCCGTTGCAGCTCTTTTATTAGCACCAAAATCGGGCAAAGAATTACGTGAAGATCTAGCAAATCAAGCAGATGATTTTAAAGATAAAGCATCAGATTATACAGATTACGTTGTGCAAAAAGGTTCTGAATTATCATCGATTGCAAAAGACAAAGCAAGTGTGCTAGGGGAGCAAGCAGGTGATTTAGCTGGTAATGTCAAAGATATGACAAAAGATTCTTTAGATAAGGCTCAAGGCGTTTCAGATACAGTCTTAGAATCATTTAAAAAGCAAACTGGTGATTTATCTGATCGCTTTAAGAAGACCGCTCAAGACGTGAATGATCAAGTTGATGAGTTAGGGGATATCGCAGAAGATGCCTCAGACGATATTTTTATTGACGTTAAAGAGTCAGCAAAAAAAGCGAAAGAAACTGTGTCAGAGGGCGTTTCTGAAGCAAAAGATGTAACGAAAGATGTTCCTGAAAAAGTAGAAGCAGCAAAAAAGGAAACAAAGCAAGCTGCTAAAGAAACAGTAGAAGAAGTTACTGGCAAGTAGAATCTAAAAAAGCTGGCATTCTAATTAGAGTGCCAGCTTTTTTCTTGTTATTAGTCGATGATCATTAATTCTTTTGGCGTTTTTGTGAATGCTTCACAGCCTGTTTTAGTAACATGTAGACAATCTTCAATGCGTACGCCGACTTTTTCTGGAATATAAATACCTGGTTCAATTGAGAAACACATACCTTCTTCAATTACCAGTTCATTACCAGTGACTAGAGATGGATATTCATGTACAGTAGTTCCAATACCATGACCTAAACGATGGTTGAAATATTCACCATAACCGTAGCCAGTGATCACACCACGAGCGATCTCATCTAATTCACCAGCAGTAATTCCTGGCTTCACAGCATCCATTGCTTTTAATTGTGCTTCTAGTACGATGGAATAGATCTCTTTTTGGAAATCAGTTGGTTCTTGATAGGCGACAGTTCGTGTAACATCACTACAATAACCATTGTAAACAACACCTAGATCAAATAAAACCAAGTCTTGTTTCGCAACAGCCGTACTTCCTGGATTACCATGTGGACTCGCACCATTTTTTCCAGTTAGAACAAGTGTATCAAAACTCATTGAACGAATTCCTTGGCGTTTTAATTGGTATTCGATTTCAGCTAGGATTTCTTGTTCTTTAGCCCCTTCTTTAATTGCTTTAAAACCGATCTCTAAAGCAACATCAGCCCAATTACCTGCTTCCATCAAGGTAGCTATTTCAGCTGGCGTCTTTAATAATTGCAGTTTTTCAATGACAGGTGTAACACTCGCTGAAAAATCACTAGCAGGGAAGTAATGTTTTAATTGATCAAACCGCGCAACAGTCAAGGCTTCTTTTTCAGTTGCAATTTTACTTGGATTACCACTTTTTTTAATTAATTGGGCAATTTTTTCCCAAGGATTTTCACTATCAAGATAGCCGTAGACTGGATAAGTCCATGAGCTTTTTTGTGCATCTTCAACTTCTAAAGCTGGTGTAAATAGAAATGGATCATGATTTAATGAAATAAATAAGGCTAATACTCGTTCATGAGGGTCGCTTTTATAGCCTGAAAAATAGGCAATATGTCCAGGATCGCTAATATACGTTAATTCGACATTTTCTTTGGCCATCCATTTTTTTAGTTCGTTGATTTTTTCTTGATTCATAGATATCCTTCTTTCTTTTAAAACTGATTACGATAAAACTTACCTTTATCATACCACGAAATGAGGTAAAGCGCTTTTTGAAATATCGAGTAAATTTTCATGAAAATAGGATAAAACGGTTGCAAAAATAAAATAATTCTGCTATTCTTAGTGAGAAATGTAAACAGCGTTTTCAGAAAATGAAAACAACTATAACTATTTAGGAGAATAAACATGGAAAAACAAACAATTACGATTTATGATGTTGCTCGTGAAGCAAATGTATCCATGGCGACTGTATCTCGTGTAGTCAATGGCAATCCCAATGTAAAACCTGCTACACGAAAAAAAGTGTTAGAAGTAATTGATCGCTTAGATTACCGTCCCAACGCTGTAGCCCGTGGCTTAGCAAGTAAAAAAACAACAACTGTGGGTGTTATTATCCCTGATGTTAGTAATATCTTTTTTGCTTCTTTAGCTCGTGGAATCGATGATGTTGCAACAATGTATAAATACAATATTATTTTGGCTAACTCTGACAGCAATGATCAAAAAGAAGTCAATGTATTGAACAATCTTTTGGCAAAACAAGTGGATGGAATCATTTTTATGGGACACCATATTACTGATGAAATTCGTGGAGAATTTTCACGTTCTAAAACACCTGTTGTTTTAGCGGGTTCAATCGATCCAGATGAACAAGTTGGTAGTGTCAATATTGATTATACAGAAGCAACAAAAGATGCAACGAATTTACTAGCTAAAAATGGCAATAAAAAAATTGCATTCGTTAGCGGTGCATTGATTGATCCAATCAATGGTC
This sequence comes from Enterococcus rotai, assembly GCF_001465345.1. NCBI lineage: Bacteria > Bacillati > Bacillota > Bacilli > Lactobacillales > Enterococcaceae > Enterococcus > Enterococcus rotai. The sequence continues at coordinate 2,404,122 of NZ_CP013655.1, forward strand.
AAAATCGTATTAAGGGCTATAAAGAAGCTTTAGCGGATAATGGTTTGACGTATAACGAAGGGTTGATTTTTGAATCTGAGTATAAGTTTAAAGCAGGTATTTCTTTAGCTGAACGTATTCGTAACAGTGGCGCAACAGCTGCTTATGTTACCGATGATGAACTAGCAATTGGTTTGTTAGATGGCATGATCGATGCTGGTGTGAAAGTACCAGAAGAATTCGAGATCATTACAAGTAATAACTCATTATTAACAGAAGTTGCTCGTCCACGTCTTTCAAGTGTAACACAACCGTTATATGATATTGGTGCGGTAGCAATGCGCTTATTGACAAAATTGATGAACAAAGAAGAAATCGAAGATAAAACAGTTATCTTACCATATGGTATGGATCAAAAAGGTTCGACGAAATAAAATTTGAAACAAATACCTATTGGAGATCAGCTCTCAAACAAAAACGATCGATCTATTTCCTGTCAGCTTTATTAGACAGGAAATAGATCGATCGTTTTTCTCTAAGTAAACTTGAATGACAAGTTGGAACATGCTATTCGTTCTGCCATGGGAAGGAGGAAATAGAGGACGGAGATCAACTTTGACTAACTAAGCATTAAGTAAGAGCTAGTCTTTTATTATGGTTTTGTTTCATCATTATAGTCTACAGTAAGGTTTATAGCTTTATTTAATAGTCAATCTCAATTCATGAAAGTTCACTTCTCCTTCTAATCCTCTTTACTCAATTTTCTTGCTATTTTTCTGTTGGTTTGTTTTTAGGTCCTCTTTTCCGATTGCACATAACATTCAACCTTTTATGCTGTTTTTTTCAAAAAGATGAACTGTTGATATGAGTGTTTCCAAAGGCACTAAAGGTTATGTTTAACCAGTTAATCTTCCTAAAATGAAGCGTATATCTCATATTTTTCGTTTAAAAGGTTTCTAATAAATAAATTAAAGGTTGTTTTTAGATACATTATGAAAAGAACTATTGACAGCTGTTGCTGACTTTGCTAGTATTTTTTTATAAAGATTTATTATTTTATGCATTAAATAATTTGTTGTTTAATCATTAAAAACAATCATCTTTATGTTAAGCATTAAAAAATGAAGGGAGGAATCAACGCATGGAAGTATTAAATAGTCAAGTAGAACTGAATGATTTAGATGAAATGTTTGGAGAAGTTGAACTGATTGAAATTGATGAAACAATTACACTGTCAGAAACAGCTGCTTCAAGTGGACTGTCCTCATGTGACAGTTGCTCATGTTGCTTATCAACATCATGTTGCGCACTTACGTAGTATAGAAGGTTGGAAATTTAAGGATTGAAGACTTTATTAGTGCTATGAGACTGGGGCAAACGTAGAAATCAGCTTTGTCTCAGTCTTTAAAATTAGGGAAATAGTTAGAGAAAAACAACTAGATTGTAAAGGATATAGCAAGTCATGATGTACAGTAGTTAAGACAGTTAAATTTGTACGCTTACCCAGATTCTAAGAAATAAAGATGTTGCTCAATACCCAATCTGGTGATTGCCCCGAAATACATACAGTGGTTTTTGCGACTTTTTACAGAAGGAGAAATTTAAAATGCATATATCAGTTGAAAATCTTTTGAAAAAATATGGAGAAGTTGTCGCGTTGGATCGAATCAATTTCAATTTTGAGTCAAATAATATAGTTGGAATTATTGGACATAATGGTTCAGGAAAAACCACCTTATTGGAAATTTTATGTGGTCTCAGAAAGTTTGATTCGGGTGAGATGAATATTGAAATCAATAACAAATATAGACAAAAATTAGGCGTGATCTTACAAGAAAATGCCTTCTATGAAAGTGCAAAGGTTTACGAATTATTAGAACTTTTTGCTTCATTTTATGAAGAGACATTTAATATAGAAAAACTAATTGAACTGATTGGAATTAAAAAATACCAAAATAAAACGTATAGAAGTTTGTCTGGAGGGATGAAACAAAAAGTTAATATAGCTCTAGCAATTATTAACAAACCCAACCTTTTGATTTTAGACGAACCAACAACAGGATTAGATCCTTTAGCTCGAGAAGAGTTATGGAATATTATCAAAGCGTTTTCTAAAGATCGTTTAATAATTGTTTCATCTCATTATATGGATGAAATCCAACAAAATTGCTCTCATGTGCTTTTTTTAAAAAATGGAAAAAAGGTTTTCTCTGGAGAGGTTTCTGAGCTAATTGCAAAAAGAAAAAAAGATTTGTTAGCTATCTATTTAGAGGAAAACAATGAAAAAGGAGATGAAGAGAAGTGTCAGCTTTTAGAAAACAACTTGTTATAGAGGTTAAGCTTTATTTTAGACAACCGTTATATTTAATTTTTAGTGTGATTATGCCAGTCGTTAGTCTAATCATATTTGGCAGTATGTACTCTGAACAAAAGTATGATGGGGCCGATTTTTTTTCAATGTTTATCCCTGGCTTTTGTGTGTTGATTTTATATGCTAGCTCAATTTTTAACATAGGCAGTCAAATTGTTAGTGATAAGGAGAAAGGAATCTATAAAAGAATTTTAGTGACACCAGTTTCCTTATTTCGCTTTATTTCTGTCATTGTATTTAAAGCCTATATAACCGCATGGCTTTCTTTTTTTCTAATTCTATTGACTTCAAGATTACTCTTTTCTGTATATCTGTTATCAAAAATAGGCTTCATATTTGGTTATTCTATTTTTATTTTATACGCATTACTTATAGGAATAGGTATTTCATTTATTACTCAAAAAGTAACTACTTTTTCTGCTGTTATGATGGGGTCATTTTTTCCAATGTTTATGTTGTCTGATGCCGCAATTCCATTAGCGATGATGCCAGCAAAAATTCAACAAATCGCTAAATTTAATCCTCTTTTTCAAGCCAATCAAATCTTGAGATCATTTTGGGTCGGGAAAATATTTAGCGAACAAGGATTTACGTTATGGAAATCGTACTTGTTTTTAATCATTATTGGAATCGCTATTTACACTATAGTCTTATTCAAATGGAAAAACAGAGAATCGTTATTTTAAGCATGTAAAATTAGATTCGGAGGAAAATAGAAAATGGGTACATTAAATATTCATCCTATAGGAATTGAAAGAAAAAAAATTGTTGGAAAAGAAATGATTTTGGATCAAACAGAATTAAATAAAAAGTATGATATTTATATACAATTGCAAAAGCAATTTGATTCACAATGCAACAAGCTTCTCGTGAAATTTAACAATCAAAAAGAGCTGAAGAAAGTCAGAAAATATTTAGCTAAAAAGGACTTTAAAAAAAGACTTCCTATTGAAATTGACTTGTTACATTTGGAAAAGGAAGTAGAGAAGCTTTTGTCAATCAGAAAAAAGTTAATTGATCTTGATGATTCTTTTAATAACGAATTGGAGCAATCCGAATTATTGAATCGCCAAGAATTGAAGTTATTTTTGAAAGAAAATAAAAATATGATGAATATGTTATTCATTACAAATCGGGATTTGTATTTTAAGACTGAAAGATATATCGCTGGTGAATATGATGATAGCAGTCGAAAATTAAGAAAAGTTGAAATCCCAGTTTTGAAAATTGTGTACAAAGCTTTGACAAAAACAAGTCCGTATTTCTTTTTTAATGATGTTATTTTCTATTCTAATAAAGCAGATAATTTTTCATATAGAATAAAAGATAATTTAATAACGCCGAATTATGTATTTTTCTATAGACTTTTATATACTCTATTATTAAAAGAGCAATATCTTTTTAAAGCAAAATTTAGATTGTCACCTAGAATTTCTATAATAGGGGAACAAAAAGATATATACATATTCGATTATGAGCATAATAATTTTAAAATTTTTAATTCCATGCCAAAAATGAAAAAATTGGCAATGAATCCATTGGTACAGACAATTCTTCAATCTTCTGAAAAAGAATATACCTTAGCCTCATTTAGTAAAAAGTTTAGTTATTCATCACTTGAAGGCAGCAGCATTATAAAAAAATTGGTTGATTTAGGAATTTTTGAAATACAACTTGAAATGATTGAAAGTATGGACGTTTTTAATATGTTGGAAAATAAAATAAACGATTTAAAGATTAATGATGAAGATTTTTTCATGGAAGAACTTAGTGGTTTGCTTAAAAATATGAAAACAAATTTTTTAGAGTTAAATACAAAATTTTCAAGTGTAACTTATCACGCTACACTTGAATTATATAAAAAAATTGCTGCATATGTTGAAATGGATTGCCCAGAAGAAGGAATTATGATATATGGAGATAACGTTGTTCAAGGGAATGAGCTTGCAGATAAAGAGAAGAATGATAGGGAGCTACCAGAACATCTAGGAAATATGTTAAAAATATTCGCAGTGTTTGATATCAATGAAAGAACTAAAAATGAATTTATTCATCGTTTAGGCAAAGTTACTACATCAGACAACTTGTTAAATACCAGAAATCTAGAATTATTAATGGAACAAAACCTTTATTTTGGTGAATTTTGGACGAAACCATGGAAAGAATTTGAATTTTCAGCGCCAAACAATCTTTATTTAGAGAAGCTAAAACAGAAATATGTGGCATTCATCAGGGAAAGTCTTCATGAAGAGGTAGAACTAGATGTGACATCTGTGTTTGACGAAATAGTCAGTGATTTAGAAGAAAAAAAGTATGAGGCTGAGGATTGTTATTATTCAATTTTTTATCAAAAAGATGAGTCCAAAACGATCATAAATAATATATATAGCGGTTTTGGAAGTTTTTATCAGAGATATCTGCGGTATACAGATATCTTAGAAAAAAACAAAAATAGTATTGAAGATTTTTATTATCATGAAAATTTTGAGTGGATAGAATTACATGAACATCTAGGTTTTAATGCAAATATGGTAGATAGTAGATATTTTAAAAAAAGATATCAGGATGAAACATCTAGAGAAAGAACTGAGGAACCCGTAATAAAAGAAAAAGATTCAGAATTAATTTTGGAAGATCAACAATTTTATTTGAAGAAGGGGCATGAGAAGTTTAAACCAGTAATTTCTTCAAGTTTAATCCGTTCGTTTTTCCCAGGAAAGCTTGTTTTTTTAACTTCCATTTTTTCAAATGTAAATTTTCTTGTTGAAAGCTCTTTTTTCTGGTTAGAGAATAATCAAGATCCCTATGTAAAAATACCACGAATTAGTTATCAAAATATTGTCTTGGAACGCCGTAAAGTTTATGTTGAAACAAGTTATTTATTGAAATATTATTCTAAAAAAAATACAGTTAAGAATTATTTATCACTTCGTCAAGCTGTTAAAAACTTGGGATTTGAGAATAAATTTTTTATTCAATCAAGAAAATCAGATTCTAAAGATCCCATTGTATCGTTTGTTTCTTCTTTTGATAAACCTCAATACATTGATTTGAATAATCCATTGCTGTTCAGACTTTTTTTAAATTTTTTAAGATCTTCAAACAGCATTTTGATACAAGAATTATTACCAAAGAATGAAAGTGCTTCAGAATATTTACAGGAGGTTAGGTATGGCGACTAAGAAGTATTACAAGATTGATATATTGCTCAATGCCCAAAAAAAGTATAAGACATTATTTATCGCAGAGTACCTTATTCCAATTTTAAAGAAAAATAGAGAGATCAGCCCTGAAAGTCGTTTTTTTTTTCAGAGAACTGTTGATGTGGGGCCAATCATTAGGATCTATTTTCATACACATGATGTAAATGTGACTACTATGTATGAACTAATTTCAAAGGTATTGAAAGAGTTCTATTACACCTATTCAAGCGAATTACGTGAAAATTCAGTTTATTCAAAACAGATGCTTAATATAAAAAAGATGAATCGTTTATCTTATCAAAGAACGGACTATGTGAATTATACAGTAGACTTGGAACTGATTGAACAAATTGATCGTAAAGGGGAATATTTATCAGAAAATACTAAGAAGAATGTAAATGATTGGTGGTTCCAGTTTGAAGAGCTAATTGAGGATACTTTTTTATATTTATATGGTCATAATGAAATAGAACAAATGAAATTTTTGGTGAGCCTTTTCTATATATGTTCTAAGAAGTTAGATAATCAAACCCATAATGGGTACCTATCTTTTAAATCTCATTATCTAGGGTTCGTCAATAATAAAAGAAATAGTATGAAACAATATGACACGAAGATTCGTGAATATTATGAACAAAATAAGGAAGAATTCGCTATGATTATTAATCGGAACTCTACAGAGAACTTGGTAAAAAATGATGAATATAAGATTTATTTGCGAAGATGGGAAATTGCGATTGAACATTTTACTAATACTCAAGCAAAAGAAAAGAGCAAATTTAATATTTTGAATATAATACCCATGTTGAGATTTAGAAAGTACAGTGATTTTCATAATGAAGCTTTTAAAGTTAAAAAATTGAAATTTTACTTATCGAATGAATTTCAAAGATACAGAAGCTTGGTAAATCAGATTTATTTACTATTACCTAGCCTCGGTTTTAACACAGTGAAGAGACTAATTGCAGCTTATTCACTTACTAGAATTTTAGAAGAAGAGGAGTGAATAGGATATGTATTTATTATATAGAGGAAATACTTTTTTGAAGCAATTTGGCGAACAAGTCTGCATTCGAGTAGATCGAAAAGAGTATAATGTCAATAAAAAAATAATCAATCCAGATATCTGCAAAGAATTAATAACTTGCTTTATTTCACCAAATTCTATGGATGGAATTCAAAAACTTTATTCAAAATATGATAGTAAGGAAACTGTGTTGAGAATGCTTTATTTTTTGATTAAAATAAAATCGATTGTAGAAGTAAAACCTAATTTCGATACTACCCCAATGAATATGTATATTTTAAGAAACTATCCTGATTGTCAAAAAATAATTGAACAGCGAGGAAAAGATAAAAGTATTTTGATCCATAGAGTGGAAAGTAAGAAAGATTTGGAAGAATTGGTATTTAAAAAAGAATTTATTCTTCAAACTTTAATCTATGAACATAATTCAGTGTCGTATGTTTCTTCAAAAGAAGAATTAGTTCGCCTAAAAAATGAATTAAGTATGAGGAACATAGTGAGTGTAAAAAACAAAAAATTAGACAGATTATTGTCAAAATATATTCCATTGTTAATGGTTGATGTACTATCGCAGCATCCAAAATATGAGAAAAATTTTATGATTACGGATGAATTAGAAATTACATCGTATTCTCCTATATTATGCTCAAGGGAAGAATTTTCAGCATTAAGTGATCTAGATTTAGCCGGGGAAAAGCAATTGTCCAATATTGAAGTTGTGTCAAATATAGTCAACTATCTTTCAAAACATCCAAGTTTTTTCTTTAGATATAAGATAGAAAAAAATTTAAAAGGTACTTATGATGGTAAAGGCTATTTAAAAGGAAAAAAAATTCCTGAAATCTATGTTAAATCAAGTGAATACTCCATGGTGCTTGAAGAAATGGTTCAATTGATATTGCTATATCTTAAAAAAGAGTTGAAAAGTTGTCAGTGTCAGTGCTATCATAAAAAATTATTTGAAGAGACAGGCTACATTCTAACATTATAAAAGTAAGAGAAAGGAGCCTATAGATGAAAGTAACAGATCGATATTTATTTTCCTCTAAAGAAATTAAAAAAATTCAAAAAGAATGCATCTTAACAAATTTAAAATATAATAAAAAACTGGATTTAATGGACAATGAATTGGAAGAATATAATCACTGTCAGATAATCGCTTCAATAGTAAATGAGCATAAGAATGTTCAAGGAACTCTTTTTCCAGTGTACTACGAAATTTTATTTGATAATATAAACATCATCAAGCATCAATCACTGCCCTTATTTTTGACTCAAAAAAATGTGGGGAATTTTTGGGGATCAGTCGCTATATCTGAAAATCTTAGAGTAAATCAAAACCCGAACCTTACAACGTTAATAAAGGAACTTTTTGATAATAAATACGGTATTTTCTCCAATATTTACAAAGATATTTCCTCAATTGAGTATGCTATGGTGGGAGTGGAATTTAAGCCTTTCATGTCAGAGAATACTATTGAAACTGGATATGGTAGAGGCAAAAGTTTTGAAGAAGCAGAAACACAAGCTATTTTAGAAGCACTTGAAAGATTAGCGATGTATCGTTCTGAAAATAAAGCCAACCGATATTTAGTGAAGGATGGACTGAAAAACACTATTCTTTTGCAAGAATTTCAAAAAATTAAAGATGAGGAAATTGAGTTTATAGAAGTATACAATTTAAAATCAAAAACTTTAGAGTGGTTGCCCAAGCAGCTGTTTATTTTTAACGAAAAAATGGATTCTTTAGCTGTACTTGAGACGAGTAATGGAATGGCACTAGGATCAACATATTATGAATCACTTTTATTTTCATTGCTGGAATTTATAGAAAGAGATTCATTTTTAGTTTATTGGCACAAACAAATAACATTGCGAAGAGTGAACAAAAAAAGTTTGAACGAGCAACAGCAAAATGTAATAAGTCAATTTGAAACTCATAATAAAAAAGTTTATTTGTTTGATATGAGATTTGATATTGACATTCCGACAATTTTGGCATTGGTAATATCTTTTGATGAAAAACCGGCAACCTATGTAAGTTCAGCTTCACATATTAATCATACGATTGCTGTAGATAATGCATTAAAAGAGGTTATTGTAGCTCACAACATATACAGAAATAATCCTATTACCGGTGAAAAAAAATTTGTAAAGAAAGAAGACGTACAGAAATTATCAGATCATTTCAACTATTATTCTGGTTACGAGTCTATTGAGTTGTATCAACATCTTTTGGATACTGAACAAGAATATGATATTGCAGAATTATTTGAAGGAAAGCCTACGATTAAAACAGATAAGGAGGCTGTAGAATATATTTTAGAAAAACTATCTTTTATACAAGATATCTATTGTTGCAATTATGAAATGGAGGTTTTAAACCAAATAGGTTTTTCTTGTACTAAAGTTATAATACCTGAAATGCAGACAATGTACTTTGGGTATAAAAATCGAAGAATAAATATTAAACGAATTGATCAAGCAATTGATCAATCGATTTATAAAAATCAAATTAAATATGAAGAGGGAGAATTTTATGACGAACCGCACCCATTCCCTTAAAAAAAATAACTATGATTTTTTTCAGCAGCATTTGACGAATCGATATTCTACAATAAAAGATGAAATTTTACCTAAAAGATATGTATCAACATATGCATCAGAGATAGATAATAGCTATTTATTACAAAATATAGTGAGTGAGGGAACACCATTAATTGATTTTTTAAGTTTGATGTTTGATGTTGACCGTATGGAGCCAGAAAACCCCTATATTTACCATGCACTATCTCCTTCTGCAAGAGGATTTCAAGGATATACTGTAACGATGAATTTTTCTTTCAACGGACATGAATTAAACTTCATTTATTTAAAAAATCATCAAGACTTCTATTTGACATCGGGATATTTACAAAAAGCATACACAGATAAATTAGATATTACGATAAAACTATTTTATGATCATGCCAATATTGGGAGTTACTATGGCCGATTTGGTTTTATTCTTTCTCTATTAGATGCTGGACATCAAATTAATCATTTTGAAAAATTAACTGATCAATTTAACTATCCTGTTTCAGTTATTGAGTATTTACCAAAAAATTCAACAATAAACAGTAATTTTTTTCCATTAGTTTGTCTGAACTTTGAATATAATCATGCGATTGACTTAAGTTTAGAGGGTGATAAAAGTCTTTTTTTGGAAAGTGATTTAAGAATTGAAGAAGTAGTAGATTCAAATTTTTCTTTATTTATTGAGGGAATAAACAGTTATGATTCCTTGCAAAGAGGGAAAAAAGAACCGTTACTTGAGGTTTTTGATTATGATTTCATAGTGAAAAAAAGAACAAGTCTGCAAAGTTACGAGGGCCTATCCTTTAGTGAAACAAAAGAAGTGGAAACAATTGAATTGAACAAATTAATGGAACTCAATAAAAAAAACTATTCAAGGATAGATATGATTATTTTTGATCTTGTTCAAAAAAAGATAATTTGTCCAGAAGAAATAAAGGATATGAGGGATTTCATTGATATTGAAAAAGTATTTTATGATTCTATGGAATATATATCTGTAGAGAAAGCAAGTTATTTATTTTTAACATTTTCCAAACGAAAAACTGCTAACAACAGTAAAACTGTTTTAATAGATTTTATACAATCAGCGGAACTAATGCATGAAGTATCGATCTTTTTTTCGCAGAAAGACTATATAAGCAGGTGTTTTCGTAACATCAATGATAAGTATGTGCTTTCAAAATTCCAACAATATGAATATGTTACATATATGCAAATAGTGGGAATAAATAATCAAAATAGAAAGTTAATTTTAAGTTAGATATTTTGTTTGGATGGGAGAAAATTTAATGGAGTCAATGTATTATTATATTCACTCAATAGACACTCAAAATGAGATTATTATTATGCTCAAAAAATACTTTGAGAAAAGAGATACTAAATGGTTTTTTATCCGATATTGGTATGGTGGGCCTCATCTGAGAGTTCGGTTTAGTAACTCGAATTGTAAACAAGAAATTCTTCAAATTTTTAAGAGTTTTGAGAAAAAAATAAATAGAGTACGAGAAATGTCTTCTGAAGAATATTATAGAAATCACACGTTTGACGGGGAAAAAATTGACTATGAATCATTACCATGGTATTTACAAGGAGAAATAGTTGAGGAAACATATGAACCTGAGTATCATCGATACGGAAAAGATTTAGTACTCATGAAAAATGAACAAATTTTTCAAACATCTTCTGAAATAATTGGAACATTAATTGAAATGGGCTCTAGTATGCAAGTTAGATTAATATATGCTTATTTCTTGCTAAAGCGTGTGATAGATACCATCGGAAGTGTCGAAGATAAAACTTCATTTTTAGAACAATATTATGTTTATTGGAAAAATTTTAAGCAAAGTGAGAATCAAAAGTTAAATTTATCTAATCTAGAAACTTACGTAGAAAGAATAGAACATCAGCTGAATAATCAAAAATTAAAAATGTTGCTTGAAAAGCTAGATAATCAGCTTTTGCAATTAAAATCATCAGTAAATGATTCATCCACCTTTTATTATATGCTTAGCTCGCAGATACACATGACGAATAATAGGTTATCTGTCCCGCCATGGGTAGAAGGCGAATTGGCTAATTTCATGCGGGGACAACAACAAGGGAGGTAAAAAAGTGTGGTCTAAAGGGAAAAATCCTTATTTTGATTTAACTCGATTGATGGATTTTCATCTTGGAAGTATGCATTCACTTTCTAATATGTCTGCTAACCGTCCAGATAAAAGCCAAGAAAAAAGAAAAGTGGAATCAAAAGAAATTGTGATTAAACAATCTGAAATTTTTAAAATTGACAATAAAAAGTTAGATAATCAATTGAAAGAAGTCTTTAAAAATCGACGAACTTCGTGGGCGTTTAATTGTAATATGACTAAAGAAAAATTAGGTATTCTGCTTAAAAGAGCGATTGGAATAACAGAGGAAGATGTATTTGGTAATTTAAAAAGAGCATATCCAACGGCTGGATTAATGTTTTCAATCAATTTTTATATATACTTGTCTAATTTTGGCGATGAATCAATTGATAGAAAAATATTCAAATATAATCCTGATCGTGAAGAGTTAGAAGAAGTTAATTCTTTAAAAAAAGGAGAAATTGATGAAATTTGTTCCATGACTAAAATTGGTGAATACTCGTTTGAAGCTTCAAATTGTTTGTTCTTTTTTACAACAAATTTTAGTGATTTATTTTCAAGATATGGACAATTATCTTATCGCCTTAGTTTATTGGAAACAGGACATGCTTGCGAGAATATTCAGATAGCGGCTAGTTTAATGGGAATCAATAGTGTACCATTAGGTGGTTTTTATGATGAGAAAGTTCGTGAATTAATAAAAAGTAATCAAGAATATTGTTTATATATCTTAGCGTTGGGCTAAAAGGGAAGTGATGGATAAATGGAAATATTAAATCCCAATTATTATCTTATAAAAGTTAGTGATAATGTTTTAGGAATTTATAATTGTGAAAAAAAACAGGTTGAAAAGAAACTAAAAGTAAAATCTCAGTTTATTCCGGCGTTTTTAAAACTGAATTATGTAGAAAATATTGTAAATGAAGGACTGTATTTTGTTAATTTGATAGAAAAATTAAAAAAAGTACTACCAGGTCTTTTTGTTGAACCGACAGATAAAGAAATAAGCTATCGAATGAAAATTGAAAAAGAAGCAAAACGATTTTCTCATGATAATCAAGCATCTTATTTTATTTATCCTGAAATGATAGAAATCTATGTCCGAGAAACCTTTTATACGTATACACTTATTTACATTACTAAAGATAAAACTGAATTGATTTTATCGATGCAGAATATAAAAAATATACGAACTATTTCTGATGTACACCCCAAATCAGAGAAAGAAATATATTTTATTAATCGTTCTAGTTATACTGTTGAGGAAATTCAACAACTAGAAGAAATAATGGTAGAGAATGATAGTATTCGTTGCTATTATTACTGTCATGATGATTCTTTAGTTGGAGAAACTTATATTGGAAAAGATTATGGTTGTTTCCTATGTAACAATCAAATACAGGATAAAATAACGTTTCAACCAATCACTTCGTTTCAAAAAGACTTACTGTCATCGCTCTTTCAAATGGAAATACCTAAATATAATCGAATATTACTGTCTATATTGTCAGATGATACTACGTTATATAAAGGTAAAAAATTTAGAATCAAATTATCTGATTTATCAGGTACAACAAAATATAATGAAAGGAAATCCAAGTGTTCTTGTTGTGAAAGATATAAGATCATTACTAAGTGAAAATGGAAAGGGGAAAAAATGGATAGACATAAGGAATTTACAGCTAAGGATACAATTAAAAATATAATACAATTTTTAGAAAAAAATAAAATAAAGGTAGTTGAAAAAAAGGTAAAGAATACTGCTGGTTTTTATTCAATATTAATACAAGTACAAGGTACCACGTTGTTTACTAACGGAAAAGGAACGACCGAAGAGTACGCCAAAGCCAGTGCCTATGGAGAATTAGTTGAAAGAATTTTAACAGGCGTATTGTTTCGTTTTCATGCTCCATTAAATGATCAAATTGTCGAAAAAAATGCTTCTTGGGTTTTAACTAGTCATCAACAGGAGTATTCAATAATTGCAGAGTTAATCGGTTATCCAATTTCGAGAGAGAATGTACTATCTTTACAAAATAATTTTTTTGAGATTAGTAGGCAATTTGTAGTGAGTGAGGAATATACTAGATTAGATAATGGAATGAAAGAGAAAATCCCACTAGGCGTTTTAGATACTTTTTTTGGTTCTAATGGAATGGCATTTGGGAATACTTTTTATGAAGCTAGTGTTCAAGCATTGTCTGAGATTTTTGAAAGAAATGCAAATAAACAAATTATTGAACAAAATAAAATTGTTCCAACAATTGAAAATTGGGAGCAATATTCAGATAAAGAACTTACAGAAAAAATAAATATTTTATTAGAAAAAGAGTCTTTAAGATTGCTCGTTAAAGATTGTACGTTTAATAATACAATACCTGTTTTAGCAATTATTTTATTTCGAGATAATGGTCAATATTTTGTTAAATTTGGTTCACATTTCACTTTTACAATTGCGCTTGAGCGATGTTTTACTGAATTTTTTCAAGGTAGAAATATTGAAGATTACTTTTGGAAAGATCCAGTGTATTCAAATGATAAGGAGTTTTATCATTTGAATTTACAAAATATAATACGAGATGGCGATGGTTATTATCATTTAGGATTTTTAAATCAGGGAGAAATTTTAAATGAAATTCAGTTTGATTTTGGGACTAATAATGAAACAGCTTACAAAAAATATATTAGCATATTAAAAGAAATGGGACATATTGTTTTATGTAAGGATTACTCAATTGAGAAACAAATTGTGGTAAGATATCTGGTTTCTCAATTTAGCTATGTTGAAGATCAGTTGGATATTTTGCTTAAAAGGTTTGAAAACTATCGCTATCAAACTGAATCCATTTTAAATTTTCTAGAATTATCTTCCCAGAAAAGAAAAAAATTTTTGCATTTTTTGAAAAAAATAAATATTGATGAAAAGCAAAGCATTTTAAGTTTATTAAAAAAACCAATTCCCAAATATTCTGAACTCAGCTTTTTAAATGTACAGTATCTTATTGGGATTGATAAATTATTAGATGGAAACACAACTATTGAAGTAGATAGTTATTTTGTTGAGTCTTCTAAAGTGTATAGAAATTATTTGATGATCAAAGAAAAATTCGCTGTTTTACTTGAGCATAAACGAATCAAGGAGGCAATATACAAGTACTTATTTTTCCCAAAAATTAAAAATGATGATATCTATATTAATTCCCAAAAAATTAGTTATGTAAATGATATTAGAGTACTTCAAAGTAAATTATTGACACAAGGAAAAGATTATTATGCTGACTGATATTGTTTTTTATGAAAACGAGGGCTGGATAGATGTAGCTTTCAAAATTAATGGGCAGTTGGTTCAAGTTAATTCTTCCAGTACAACGGTTAATGATCTATTAAATTATGTTTCTAATACTTCGTGCGAAAAGTTTTTTTTTAAGGTGTTTTCTAATTTAGAGTACAGTAATAGTAGGGCAGTTAGACTTATTGAGTATATAATTAAGCTTATCAAAGATAAGTGGAGTCAGATTCAAATTGATCAAATATTTTTGAAAAAAGTATTTCAATTTGAGCCCAGTTCATATTTTATAAAAGGGATTAACAGTTTTTATACAGGTGTATATTCAGGTATCCCTTTAAAGGTAGTCAAACATATTTACATTAGTGATCAAAAATATGTTTCATACTGGACTTCTTTTGCGAACAATGTGGCAATTAATAGTGCCTTAATTATAGAGGTGGATTCTAGTGGTCTCATGGAGCAAGTTGCTGAAGAATGTGGTACTTTTATGATTCTGCATTTTAAAGTGAAACATATTTTTTATTTGAATTATCCGTTTGGTGTGAATACTTCATTAAATACAACTAATTGGAATTATTTAGATATTAAGAAAAAAATGTTATCTGGCGATGAAATTGAAATAGATGAAATGGTCGGTATTAATCATATGTATTCGTTTTTTGAAAAAGAAGGTGGAACATCTGTTAATCGTCTTCATATTTTAGATGATAATCATTTCAAAGCTAACTTTTTTTACAATCAAGAAATAAAATACTTGGATTTTGAAAATATATTTTTGAAACCTATTGATTATAAATCTCTTATTTTGTACGAAGGTACCCTTTTTTTCCAACAAGCAGAAATTGAAAAAGGTCGATTTTATTTTGGTGATTCTAGTAGTTCTTGTTTTCAAATTATTTGTAAAGAAAAAAGAATAATAGTTGATTTGAGAAATAGCAAGCTTTACAAAGTAAAAAATGAATAGTTAGGAGAAAACTTGTGCATGTAATTGTTGGTGGGAATGGTCCATTAGGAAAAAGATATTGTGAGATGGAAGAAGAACATGAAATACTTATTCTAGATAAAAAGATAGAGAGTAAAGTAACATATAGTCAATTATCACTGGATGTGTTAAATGATGAGCAGTTGGAAGAATTAGATATATCTGGATATTCAAAAATCGTTCGATTAACTTTCTTTTTAGGAGTAAATTATTCAAAGAGTTTTTTTGAAGTGACGAATGAAGAATGGGATAAGATGTTTGATTTAAATGTCAGTTCAGTTTTTAAATGTATTAAGAAATTATATCCGTACTTTTCTAATGATGTATCTATTGTTTTATGTGGCTCTCAAAATGGTGTGGTGGGTCATGAAAATCGAATGGGATATGGAGAAAGTAAAGCAGCTTTAATTCACTTAGCCAAAAACTTGACAGTAGAATTTTCAAAGCTGAATTATAAGGATGTTCGTATAAATGTTGTTTCACCGTCATATATTCTTACTGAAAAATCTCAAAAATTTTTAGAAGAAAGCATGGAAGGGAAAATACTTCAAAATAGAATCCCAAATAAAAAATTTATTTCAGTTGATGAAGTGGTATCAGTAATGATGTTTCTACATTCAGCAGCTTCTAAAGGGATAAGGGGACAGAACATAGTAGTAGATAATGGATATACAATAGTATAGTTATTGTAGGAGGAAGCGAGAGGTGGAAAGAGAGTTTTGTTCAGCTCAGCTTTTATAGCTATACTGTTTCTAAGTATAAGTTGTCTGTTGGACTTAGGAACAACAGGATGAAACAACCAAATCATCGATTTTTTGTCGTAAATAGAACGAACACTCTAACGCCTAGTGGTTGGTTAAAGTGTTCGTTCTATTGTGTATTTTTAGTAGGAGCTAGTGCTTGTCATTTTTTTATGGTTTTGGTTTTCGTATAATGAGTCCTAGCAATTGTCCGAAATGCCAATCTTAGTTATGTTTTATCAGTTATTATTTTCTTTCTTATAGTCCTCTTTTTTCTTTTCTTCTTTTTTCTCAGAAGAAGAAGGCGTTGTCGTACCTGGATTTGAAGCTGGCGTTGTGGTTGCATAACGTCCCCAGTAAGCACTATAGTTAGCATCTGTTCCACCGTATCCAAATTTATATTGGCTTTTAGGTGCTCCATCTTTTGCATAGAAGGATTCAACATTTGGACCAGGAGCTGTATAAGTACCGCCATTATAAGTAAAAGTACCAGGTTTTTCTCCTGTAAAGCTAGATACATTTGATTTAATCACATCTTTTGAAAGGGTGAATTTCTCACCTGCACCAAATAGATCAGGTCTGACCGAATAGATGGCATTTGCCAGATTTGCTAGATAAGCACTATTTTGATCACCACTATTTGGACTCATTGCAGTGGGAATATCATAGCCTGTCCAAGAACCTAATGTAATGGTTGGTGTAGAAACGACTAGCCAAGCATCTTTATAAGCATTTGTGGTTCCTGTTTTACCAACCCAGTCAACATTTGCAAAGGCTGGATTGAGACCTATAGACATATTTTTAAAGGGTGTTGTTATCTTAGAATCTAAGACGGAGCGCATCAGGTCATTCATGATTGATGCTGTTGCTTCAGAATAGACTTGAACAGGCGCATTTTTATGCTCATAAATCACTTTGCCGCTATTATCCGTGATTTTTTCGATCATATAGCCTTTTTGATATTGCCCTTTGTTTGCTAGGGCTTGGAAACCATTTGTTTGAGTAAGGACGGTTGTTTCAACTGAACCAAAAGGAGCTGATTCGTACGCCCAAGCCTCACTTGCAGGGTAGTTCATTTTACTTAAATAATTATTGTAAGAGAAATTGTCGTC
The DNA here is from genome assembly GCF_001465345.1 of Enterococcus rotai. NCBI lineage: Bacteria > Bacillati > Bacillota > Bacilli > Lactobacillales > Enterococcaceae > Enterococcus > Enterococcus rotai. Next base: position 2,421,531 of record NZ_CP013655.1, read on the forward strand.
ACCCATTTGTGCTTTCATTGCTTCATTTAGATGATAGACAGGAATATTATACGACCATTCTAACGCATGACGCACCGTATCAAAGGTGTTCGTTCCAGAATTTGTGGCATTAGTCAATTCTCCGCCAGTTTTATAAGACATTGGATAATTCGCTAAGCGGCTTTCTGAACCGATCATTCCTTGGTCAATAGCAGGACCATAAACGGAGATTGGTTTGATTGTAGAACCAACTTGGCGGACGGTATCTAAGGCATGGTTACTTTGGCTGACATTAAAGTCACGACCGGCGATAAACCCAATAATGCGCCCCGTTTTGTTGTCCATCAGAACATTTCCAGTCTCAACGAAACCAGCACCAAAGCCATCGTCTAGCATATAGCCAAAATTTGCGACCGCATTTTGCATAGTATCATAAACTGTTTGATCGATGGTTGACTGAATTGTGTACCCACGATTTTGAATTTCTTTCCGTGCCTGGTCTTTATATTGGGAAAGACCCAGTTCATCTAGTGTTTCTTTTTTCACACCAGCTTTTTCTATATTGATATCCATTACAACATTCGTTGCTTGTTCTAAAACAGCATTATAAAGATAGCTTTCAGTGTTTTGATTAGACGCTTCTTGTGGTTGGAAATCTTGTTTTAAGTCATAGTTTTTAGCTGTTTCATATTCTTCCTTTGTGATTGCTTTTTCGCGATACATGCTAAACAACACAAAATCTTTTCGTTTCATACCGTATGCAAGATTCTCATCCGCTTTTAGAGCACCAGTGTTACTATAAGGCGTGTAAATGATAGGGCTTTGCGGTAGACCGGCAATAAAGGCTGCTTGAGGAAGTGTCAAATCATTGGCACTTTTACCAAATAGACCTTTTGCGGCTTCTTCAACGCCTGCAATATTTTCACCTTTGTTGTTTCGACCAAAAGGAGAGACATTTAGATAGGTCGTAACGATCTCATCTTTTGAAAAATATTTTTCGATGCGAAAAGCTAAGAGTATCTCGTTGGCTTTTCGTTTGAACGTTGTTTCATCCGTTAAGATTTGTTGTTTGACTAGTTGTTGCGTTAGTGTTGAACCACCAGATGAACCGCCCATCCCTGTTGCATCTGAAACAAGGGCACGAATCACGGCTTTGGGAACAACACCTTTGTGTTCTTCAAAGTACTCATCTTCAGTAGAAATAATCGCTTTTTTCAATAGTGGGGAGATGTGCTCTCCATCAACTCTGGTTCTAACTAAGTCGGATTTAATCATAGCAATATTCGTACCATCGGCGTATGTCATTTTGGAAACCTCTGTGATATCGCTGATTTCCGTCTGAAGTTCTTCTTTAGTCGGTGGCTGAGTATCTTCCACTAGAAAAGCAAAATACCCCATACCAATACCCATACCTAAGGCACCGCCTAATAGTAGGAGAACAACTGCAAATACAAATAAAGATTGTAGTACACGAATTACGACATTTATAATTAAAAAAATCTTTTTCTTTTCTGGTACCTTCTTAGAATGTTGTTCCGTTATACGGGAATTATCCTGATTGTCCAAAAGCTTCACCTCAATAAAATGATACATTCCGTGATATTATAGCAAAAAAAAGCTATAATGAACAGTTGTTCAGGTATTTATAAGAACTTAATCGAAAAAACTTAATATAAATCGGGATCAAAAAGGTCAGCGTAGATCCATATAAATGGGTGACGTATTGTTCAAGTTCTATTATTTTGACGTGTTTTCTTCTACTCTAAATAATACGATTTTTTTGATCAATGCTAGTTGTAATTCTTGATCCAAAGGAAATTGAATGGCCCCTTTACTTGTTTTAAAGGTAGTCAACTCATTTTTAAATGCTTCAATAGCACTTGGAGTGGGATAAAAGCCAATATGGTTTTTAGCATTCGCAAAGTGGACTAAGTTACCGTTTAAATAGAATGTGGGCATTCCATAAGACATTTTTTCTGTAGCTTTTGGAACAAGTTCTTTAATGGTAGTATACAGCTGTTGTAATTTCTCTTGACGATCTGCTGGCATTTTTGCGATATAGTCTTCGATAATAGTCATCATGGTCCCTACTTTCTGTTGAAATATTATGTTTAGTATACCATGATGTAGAGAATGATGGATTTCTTTTGATCAAAAACATAGAGAGTGAAAGAAGTAACCGTTTTATGGTACACTATCAGTGCATCTTAGAACAGAATGAAAGGCTGAATAAAGTGGAGAAATCGATTGTTGAAAAATTGAACTTAATGCGTTACACCAATAAAGCGATTGTCAATCGTCCAAATAACGAATACTTACCTGAACTAAAAGAAGCACAAAGCCAATTTCCGATAGAACCAGTCGATTTACTTTTTATTTTTGTAGAAACGATGGCTGAGTTTAAAGCAGTTGTAATGAGCGTTATCCAACAACAATTACTGAATAAAAATGGGGTGCTTTTTGTGGCATATCCTAAAAAGGGGAACAAAGTATATCAAACTTTTGTTCATCGAGATGAAATATTTCTAACTCTTCAAGTCAATGAAGAGGACGGCTATATAGCAAATAGCACTTTAAAATTTAATCGAATGGTTCGCTTAGATGAGTCATTTACAGTGACAGGAATGAAAAATATCGAGCGAAAAGCAACTGGATCATCAAAAGCTGCCAGTAGTGGTCGTGTAGAAGACTACCTACAATTTATCCCAGAAATAGAATCTTTTATTGCAAATTATGAAGAAGCAAGAGTCTTATTTGATCAGCTAACGCCTGGATACAAAAAGGATTGGGCTAGATATGTATATAGTGCCAAACAAGCAGCAACGCAAGAGAAAAGAAAGCAAGAAATGATTGAGATTTTAGGGAAAGGTTTCAAGTCTAAAGAACTGTATCGTCAATTTCTGGCTAAAGAAAGGAGGAAATAATTTGGAGGAAATAGAAGAGTATGTAGAAAATATCGACGAAAAGTGGCAAGAGTCCTATCAAAAATTAGCTGGAATCATTGCTGAAAATATACCAGCTGGCTTTGATTTACGATTACAATATGGAATGCCGACATATGTCGTACCCTTAAGTGTGTTTCCATCAGGTTATTTAGAGCGAAAAGACGAACCATTGCCGTTTATCAGTTTAGCTGCTCAGAAAAAGCATCTATCTTTGTATCATATGGGGATCATGGGAAATAAAGAATTACTAGCTTGGTTTCAGGAAGAGTACAAAAAAGTTGTTCCAACTAAGCTGAATATGGGAAAAAGTTGTATTCGTTTTAGTAATCCTAAAGTTATTCCTTATGAGTTGATTGGGGAATTAGTTAGTAAAATTTCGGTAGACGAGTGGGTTGCTAGCTATACTCGTTTTACGGCGAAGAATAAGAAGTAGAGCGTGTTTTTATAGAAGCAAAAAGATTGTTTTTTCTGTTTGTTTCACGTACTCTTTTTAAGAATGAAATAGTTTATGTTTATTTGTAGTTGGCGGATGTTTAAAAATACAAGGTGAAGCAAAGCGGAACGTTGTTACCATGTGTTATCTAGCTTCAAGAGCTAGCGTCTCGAGAAAAAGATAAAAACTGAATGAGGCAAAAAGCACCTCAGTCATTTTTTCCTATTTTCCTGTCGAAGCTGAACGAGCTCTTTCAGCTTTTATTGTTATCTAGCTACGCGGACTAGCCTTTCGGGAAAAAGATAAAAATGGAGTGAGACAAAAAAGCGTCTCAATCAATTTTTCCTATTTTTCTGTTAGAGCTGAATGAGCTCGCTACGCTTTTATTGTTATCTAGCTACACAAATCAATCCTTAGGAAAATAGATAAATTGTCAGTGAAATAAAGAGCATTTCAATGCCAATTTCCTAATTTTCTACAGGATTAAACAATTTGTTCCGCTTTTATTGTTATCTAGCTAGGCGGGCTAGCTTTTCGGAAAAAAAGATAAAAATGGAGTGAGACAAGAAAGCGTCTCAATCAATTTTTCCTATTTTTCTGTCAGAGCTGAATGAGCTCGCTACGCTTTTATTGTTATCTAGCTACGCGGGCTAGTCTCTCGGAAAAAAGATAAATTATAAATGAGGCAAAAAGCACCTCAGTTATAATTTCCTATTTTTCAGTCGAGCCTGAACGAGCCCGCTACGCTTTTATTGTTATCTAGCTGCGCGGGCTAGCTCTTCGGAAAAAAGATAAAAATAGAATGTGACAAAAAGCGTCACAGTCAATTTTTCCTATTTTTCTGTCAGAGCTAAACGAGCCCGCTACGCTTTTAAATTTAGGAGGGTTATTATGTTATTAGGTTCACATGTTAGTATGAGTGGTAAAAAAATGTTATTAGGTTCAGCGGAAGAGGCTACGAGTTATGGTGCAACGACTTTTATGATCTATACGGGTGCACCGCAAAATACGCGCCGTAAGCCGATTGAAGAGATGAATATTGAAGCTGGTCAAGCATTTATGGCTGAGCATGATTTAAGTAATATTGTGGTTCATGCACCTTATATCATTAACTTAGGGAATACGATCAAATTAGAAAATTTTGGCTTTGCAACGTCATTTTTACGTCAAGAAATCGAGCGTGCTCATGCATTAGGAGCAACACAAATCACATTGCATCCAGGTGCGCATGTGGGCGCAGGTGTGGATGCTGGCTTGAAACAAATCATCAAAGGGTTAGATGAAGTGTTGTGGAAAGAACAAGTACCGCAAATTGCCTTAGAAACAATGGCAGGTAAGGGCACTGAGCTCGGTCGAACCTTTGAAGAATTGGCAACGATCATTGAAGGGGTTAAGCTAAATGAAAAGCTATCAGTGACAATGGATACTTGTCATATTAACGATGCAGGCTATAACGTAAAAGATGATTTTGATGGAGTGTTAGAAGAATTTGATAAAATTATTGGTTTAGATCGGTTGAAGGTAGTCCATGTCAATGATTCTAAAAATCCGATGGGTTCACATAAGGACCGTCATGCCAATATTGGTTTTGGCACAATTGGCTTTGATGCGTTAAACAAGGTTGTTCATCATGAAAAATTAAAAGATCTACCTAAAATTTTAGAAACACCGTATGTTGGTGCCGATAAAAAAACAAGTAAAGCGCCATACGGTTACGAAATCGCAATGCTGAAATCACAAACGTTTGATCCAAATCTATTGGAAAAAATTGAAGCCCAAAATTAAAAGCTGAACAGGCTCGTTTAGCCCTGACTGAAAAATAGGAAAATTAGAGGGTGACGTTTTTTGTCACAATCGGATTTTATCTTTTTTCCGAAGGGCTAGCCCGTAAAGCTGGATAAAATTAAAAGCTGAACAGGCTCGTTTAGCCCTGACTGAAAAATAGAAAAATTAGAGGGTGACGTTTTTTGTCACAAGCGGATCTTATCTTTTTTCCGAAAGGATAGCCCGTAAAGCTAGACAAAATAAGTAGAAATCGTCTTTCAGAAATTTCTTGTGAGGAATATGACAAAAGACCTTTTCTTTTTGGTCTGTTTCTAGTAAAATGGTTTCTTGAGAGTAATTTAATAAATTAGGGATAAATAATCCCAATAAAAATTAGAAATTGAAGTTCAATAGGAATAGTGACTGCAACTTTTATCCAGCAGAAGTTCTTATTCAACTTTTCTAGTAGAAAGGAGAGATTTATATGTCAACAGGTTTAGTAGTGTTAATCGCGATTATCGCTTTATTAGCAGGTGCAGCAGGCGGATTTTTCCTTGCGCGCAAATATATGCAAGATTATTTTAAAAAGAATCCTCCCGTTAATGAGGAAATGTTACGAATGATGATGATGTCTATGGGACAAAAACCTTCTGAGAAGAAGATACGTCAAATGATGCAGCAAATGAAGAACCAAGGAGACAAATAGGTTTTTTACATTGCGATTCAGATTTCAAGAGCACAACGGGCTGATTTTTTCAGCTCGTTTTTTTTGCACTTATTTTTTAATAAATGAAAGGAGTTGTATTGAGATGGGAAAACAACAAATGAAAGATGTGAGCGCACAGTAGTCAATTTAGAAGAGGAGAATGATACATGTCTATATTTAAAAAATTAGGGTGGTTTTTCAAACAAGAGAAAAAAAGTTATGTTATTGGGGTCTTTTCATTAGTGATGGTTGCACTAGTGCAGTTAGTTCCGCCGAAGGTGATCGGAATTGTTGTGGATAAAATTGCCGACAAAAATTTAACGATCAAACCAATTTTATTTTGGATTGGCATTTTATTAGCTGCGGCTGTTGCACAATATGTTTTTCGATATATTTGGCGAATTTATATTTGGGGTAGTGCAGCAAGACTGGAAAAAGATTTAAGACGGCAATTATTTCATCATTTTACAAAAATGGATAGTGTTTTTTATCAGAAATATCGAACCGGTGATTTGATGGCTCATGCAACAAATGATTTGAATGCGATTCAAAATGTTGCCGGAGCAGGGATTTTGACTTTTGCGGATTCCTTGATCACAGGTGGTGCCACGATTGTTGCCATGATTTTATTTGTAGATTGGCGTTTAACGTTGATTGCTTTGATTCCATTACCCTTATTAGCGGTAACATCAAGAGTTTTAGGGTCAAAATTGCATGATGCTTTTAGAGATTCACAAGCGGCATTTTCAACGATTAACGACAAAACCCAAGAAAGTATCACTGGGATGAAAGTTATTAAAACATTTGGACAAGAAAAAGAAGATATTCAAGATTTTACAGAGAAAATTGATGATGCCATTGTTAAAAACAAACGAGTTAACTTTTTAGATGCTTTATTTGATCCGTTTATTACGTTGATCATTGGGATTTCATATGTATTAACAATTATTATGGGTGGACGATTTATTATGGAAGGCACGATTACGATTGGGCAGTTGATTTCTTTCATAAGTTATATAGGAATGCTCGTTTGGCCAATGTTTGCAATTGGTCGCCTGTTTAACGTGCTGGAGCGAGGAAATGCTAGCTATGATCGTGTCAATGAATTATTGCATGAAAAGACTCATATCATTGAAAAAAAAGATGCCATCCAAACACCAGCGAAAGGTCAGCTCTCAATGGAAGTTGCGCAGTTCACTTATCCTAAAGATGACCATTCAACTTTAGAACAAATTAAATTTACGGTGGGTGTTGGTGAAACATTAGGAATCGTTGGTAAAACGGGTGCCGGAAAAACAACGATTTTAAAATTGCTGATGCGTGAATATGATCATTATCAAGGGCGTGTGACATTTGGCGGTCATGATATCAAAGATTATTCATTGGATGCTGTGATGCATTCAATTGGCTATGTTCCGCAAGATCACTTTTTATTTTCAATGACAGTCCGAGATAATATCCGTTTTGCAAATCCAGATTTTACCGAAGCAGAAGTGGAGCAAGCCGCAGAGATGGCGTTTATCAATAACGAGATCAAAGCATTTCCTAAAGGGTACGATACCTTGGTTGGAGAACGTGGAGTTTCGTTATCTGGTGGACAAAAACAACGAATCTCGATTGCTAGAGCATTGATTGTTGATCCTGAATTATTGATTTTAGATGATGCTTTATCAGCCGTGGATGCCAAAACAGAAGAAGCCATTCTTTCTAATTTAAAAGAAGCTAGAAAAGAAAAAACAACGATTATTGCAGCTCATCGACTAAGTAGTGTGATGCATGCCAAAGAGATTATTGTTTTAGATGAAGGAAAAATTGTTGAACGTGGTACTCATCAAGAGCTATTAAGAATAGCTGGCTGGTACAAGCGGATGTGGGATAAACAACAATTAGAAGCGAAAATTGAAGGGAGTGAAGCATAATGGAAGAAAAATATGAATCAGAGTGGACAAAATCAGTTCCCATAAAAGAACAAATTTCAATTGTTAGACGGTTGCTAAAATTTGCGCGTCCATTTCGTGGTACCTTTTTAATTGCAATTTTATTTGCTTTGGTGCTTGCTGTTATTAATATTCTTTTGCCAAGGATCATTCAATTGTTTATGGATGATTATCTAACGCCAAAAACGGCGACGAACCAAGTAATTCTCTTTTTTGCTGGTTTATATCTATTTGGTGTGATCGTTAAAAGTATTGTCTGGTTTTTCCAATGGTTTTTATATTCAACTGCTTCATTGAAAACCTATCAATATATTCGTGTGAAGTTATTTGAAAAACTACAAACTTTGGGTATGCGCTACTTTGACCAAACACCAGCAGGTTCAATCGTTTCTAGAGTTACGAATGACACAGAAACGCTATTTGAATTTTGGTATGTCTTTTTAATGGTGTTGACAGGAATCTTTGCGGTAGTTTCCTCATTTATTGCGATGTTTCAAATTAATGGGAAAATTGCGTTGTACAACTTGATTTTCTTACCTATTCTTTTGATTGTGATTTGGTACTATCAAAAATTTAGTTCTAGAATTTATCGTAGTATGCGGGAAAAATTAAGTCAGTTAAACACTAAATTAAATGAATATATTTCTGGTATGCAGATCATTCAGCAATTTAGACAAGAACGTCGTTTAGAAAGAGAATTTGAAGAAACCAATAATGATTATTTGCGTACGCGTTTTTCAATGATCAGAACGAATTCACTGCTTTTAGGGCCAATCATTAACTTTTTATATACACTGGCGATTGGTTTGACATTAACCTTATTTGGTTATGATGCGTTGCACTCTCCTGTTGAAGTTGGATTGATTTATGCGTTTGTAACGTATGTTCAAGCATTTTTTAATCCGATGACACAAATGATGGATTTCCTCAGTGTCTTTACCGATGGCATGGTTGCAGGCAGCAGGATTTTAAAAATCTTTGATAATGAAGAGTTGACGCCACAACAAAATAATGGTGCGAATGCGGAAATTATTCGTGGAAAGATCGAATTTCGTAATGTTAGTTTCTCTTATGATGGTAAAAATAAGGTGTTAAAGAATATTAGTTTTATTGCAAATCCTGGTGAGACTGTTGCGTTGATTGGTCATACAGGAAGCGGTAAAAGCTCAATCATCAATGTTTTGATGCGTTTTTATGAGTTTTATGAGGGTGAAATTTTGATTGATGATCGTGATATTCGTGAGTACCCATTACCAGAGTTAAGAAAAAAATTAGGGCTAGTTCTGCAGGATGCCTTTATGTTTTATGGTGATATCGCTGGGAATATTCGGATGTTGAATCCAGAAATTACCGATGAGCAAATCAAAACAGCAGCTGAATTTGTTCAAGCGGATAAGTTTATTGAAACCCTCCCAAAAAAATATCATGCAAAAGTGATTGAAAGAGGTGCAAGTTACTCAAGTGGTCAACGTCAGCTGATTTCATTTGCTAGAACAATCGTAACGGATCCAAAAATTTTAGTATTAGATGAAGCAACAGCAAACATTGATACTGAGACAGAAGGCTTGATTCAAGAAGGGTTAGCGAATATGCGTCAAGGCAGAACAACGATCGCCATTGCCCATCGTTTATCCACCATTCGTGATGCTGATCTGATTTTGGTCTTAGACAAAGGACGGATTGTAGAACGTGGCAATCATGATAACTTATTAGCTCAGAATGGTTTATACGCAGATATGTATCAGTTACAAAATAGTGAAGGTTAAAAAGAAAGACTTAGAAGTAACTTGCGAGTTATTTCTAAGCCTTTTTTTCTTATTAAAAGTAAGAGAAAAAGAGATGTTATCTAGAAAAAAGCGTGCTATAATGGGAAACGAAAAGTAGCATGCTGAACATCATTTTGTTTTTAAATGAACAAGATTATTGGGCAGAAATGTAGACAAGCAACTAGTTAAGTTGTAAAGTAAATGTACTTGAAAAATTCGGAGGGTGAAAAATTTATGTATGATGTAATTATAATTGGAGCTGGACCAGCTGGTATGACTGCCGCTTTATATGCGTCTCGTTCTAATCTGTCAGTATTAATGATTGAACGTGGAGCACCAGGAGGTCAAATGAATAATACGGCTGAGGTTGAAAACTATCCAGGTTTTGACTCGATCATGGGACCTGAACTGGCTTATAAAATGTACGAAAACGTTGAAAAATTTGGTACTGAAAATGCATACGGCATTGTAATGGATATCAAAGATCAAGGTTCTTATAAAGAAGTGATTTGTGATGATAAAACCTATCAAGCTAAAACAGTGATCATTGCAACAGGTTGTGAACATCGTAAATTAGGTGTTAAAGGGGAAGAAGAATTTGCAGGTCGTGGTGTTTCTTATTGTGCGGTTTGTGATGGCGCCTTCTTCCGTAATAAAAAACTTTTAGTGATCGGCGGCGGCGACTCAGCAGTTGAAGAAGCGATTTATCTAACTCAATTTGCATCAGAAGTTGTAATCGTGCATCGTCGTGACGAATTGCGTGCACAAAAAATCATCCAAGATCGTGCGTTTGCTAATGAAAAAATTTCTTTTGAATGGAATACCGTTTTAGAAGAAATTGTTGGAAATGATATGGTTGTAACGGGTGGACAATTAAGAAATATCTTGACAGATGAAGTGAAAGAAATCGACGCGGACGGTGTGTTTATCTACGTCGGACTTGATCCATTGACTGAACCATTCAAAAAAGCTGGATTAACAAATGCTGAAGGCTGGATCGAAACAGATCAAGATATGAAGACAAGTATGCCAGGTGTTTTTGCCATTGGGGATGTCCGTGAAAAAACATTACGCCAAATCACGACAGCGGTTGGCGAAGGCGGAATTGCAGGCCAACAAGTGTATAAATATATTGAAGATATGACAGAGGCGGAAGAAGTTAAATAATCAATCCTTTTATTGAAGCATGATTATTCTGTTGACTGACCAAGATCTAGGTCAAAGCTTGATAAGTTTTGACTTAGATCTATTTTTATACGATTAAATAGGAGTGAATGGGATGAGTCTTAATGTAAAAGCAATCGAAGAAATCGTCAATAATGAAAAAAATGCGGGCGGATTTTCCGAGTTGATTCGTGATTTTAAAAAGATCGGCGTTGAGAAATATGAGTATTTGGTAGAAGCGGGCGTCTATCGCTACTATGATGAGGCGTCATCTATTGAAATCCAACTGAATGGTAAACCTAAAACGGTTGCTGTGACAGAGTCTTCTGCAGAAATAAAAAATGCAGTTTTAAAAGCACAAGCAGGTGACATTACCTTTGAAGAATTCACAGAGCTTGCTGGAGTTGCAGGAGTAGCTTATTGGCGGACAGATTTAGTGGCTATGCAGGTGGATTATTTTGGTCAAAGTGGCGAAATTTTGTTAAGTGAACCAATTCCAGAAGTTTAGATTGTCCCTTTCGGATTAGGAAAGCAATTATGTTAATAGTGATGAGAAATGACGTCATCATTTTTTATCACTATTGTTATAGTAACTGAACAGAAGATACTGATTAGACGTTACTCGTCTTTTTTATTAAAATGAGTCACTACTTTTCTTTCACGATCTAACTTTTCGATTTTTGCTTGTTCAGCTTCCATCAGACGGATAAATTCTGTAAAAAAAGCGTGGAACAAGTGACCGCTTGCGTAGTATTCTTTGATTACTTTTTTCTTGTTGATCGGGCCTGTTCGGAATTGGAAGAAATGATCTAACACAGCAAGAGGTTCTTGCCAAGACTGTAAATGATCTAATAAATCTTGTAAATCAGTAATATCTTGATAGGGGATTGCTTTGAGGTTATGTAGCTCTTTTTTCATAATGGTTCTCTCCTTTTTTTTGAAGCGCTGAATTTCGTGCTTCAGCGCTTTTGAATGTACGCAGTGACGTAGGCAAATTTTTGAGGTAAAACAAAAAAACGTTATTGGAGCAATCAGTGAGAAAAAGTTGCTTTGAATCACGAAGAACAGAGTGATTTGATGATGAAAAGTACAAGGACTATGAAATAGTCGTTGCTTCTTCTTTATCTAATCAAATGTTCAATGTGCGATTATCACTTTTTATCGTCCTAAAACTACCAATACCGCCATCAATTATCTAGAAAAAGTGTGCAGACTTTATAAAGTACATGATTTTAACAAAATGGACTAGAAAATTCCAGTAAAATTAGGTACAATAAAGAATGCTAGGACTTTGTGCTAGCAATTGGCAACTTGTATAGATAGATACCACTGTCTATGCAAGGCTTCATCAGTTGGTTGTCGCCAAGTGATGAAGTGCCTTTTTTTGTTTTAATTTGAAGTGAACCTCCTTTACTTGAATTTGTAGAATAGAAAAAACGATATCAGGAAATTTCCCAATATCGTCAACAATAGTCTCTAAAAATCATCTACCACTTCTACTCAAACAACCCAAAAGTTAACAAACCTATAGCAAAATAGGAAACTTTAGGTGTAATAAAAGAAGCTAGTACATGTTACTAGTACTATTGGCAACTTGTTTGGGCAGATACCACTGTCGTTACAAGGCTTCGATTATCTGGTTGTCGCCAAATAATGAAGTGCCAATTTATTTTATATTCTGTTTTGAACAGCTTGCTTAAAGAGGAGCTGTTTTCTTCGTTCTATTCTACTTTCTAAGTATATACGAAAAGAATACGAACACGCAACTTAATTTTTCTCGTAACCCCTATTAAATAACACGAAAAAGTGCTCCCTTATATATAAGATAAAATAACAGAAAAAAATATTTTTATTATGCAAATTGTAAGTCATCGACTTGCAATTTTTTGTTGTACAATGAAATTTAAGTTAGAGGTATTTTTAAATATGTGATTTACTTCCATTTTTTATTAAGATATACTTGATATTAGGGTTGAAAAAAATATAAAGGAGTATGAAAAAATGATTGATATTAATGCTGGTGAAATTCAAAATCAGGCAACCAAGATTGGTCAAGCCAACGATAAATTAACAATCTCCCAAACGGTGACTTTTTCTTCTGGGACAACGGTGCCAGGAAATAGTTTAGCAAACAGTACTTTTGAAAAATTAAAAAGCTCTTCCTCAACCATTCAACAACTGTTAAACCGTGATACTGCCAATATTCAAAGTGCAGTTGCGGCCTTTAAACGAGCGGATACACAAGTTCAACAACTGTTTAAATCACCTTTATAACAGGTTCTAGATGAACGAGTGTACCCAGTTTTTATACGAGGAGGAAACAATGAAAGAGGAAGAGATTCGAAAAAGACGAATAGAAAATGAAGAAAGACAAGAAGAAAACACCGAAGTAACGATGTTATTAGAGCGGAAAATAGAAGATTGCGGTCAATTATATGCAAGTGAACGTCATCATAATGAACGAGTGATGGCTTATTTTTACCGACAAGAAGAAGGCACTTTTTTTGAAGAGATCATTGAAGATGCCCGAATCGAAGAACGTCGATTTTTTGAGGAAATAACTGACGGACAAGAAACGTTAGCCAAGAATAAAAGACAATTAGAAGAGCAGTCCGAAACCTTGTATGAAGCAGAATTACAAGCGATCAGAGAGGAGGAAGATGCCCATGGTCAAAATGGTGATTGGTGAAGTTCAAACCCAAACAGAACAAATCAAAGCATTTGGTAAAACATACAGCCAGGCACTGGAATCTGTCTCAAGCGCAACCCAAGGTATTCTCTTGGTTGTTGGCATGAGCGGTCAAGGAATGGATAGTATAAAAAACTATATTTCAAGCACGTATCCAGCTTTGTGTAAGGCCGTTATCCTCCACAGCGAAGCAACAGTTCAAGCCAATGAGCAATATTTAGAGGGATACACGTCGCAATGCGGCAGTGAAGATTTGGATTCAGAGGAATTACAAGATCAAATCAACGAAGCAGATAGATTAATTCAAGGGTTTCAATCCTCAAAAGACAGCTTTGCCCAAGCGAAACGAGGATTATCAGAAGACAGCTCAAAATTGATGGGGATGATTTTCCAAGCTGCGATCAATAATATGGATGCAGGAATTACCCGAAATCAAGCGAAGAAAGCAAAAATAGAAGAAAAACTCCGTAAGTTTTTGGCATTTTGTGAAAAGTCTCCGAGCTACTTCGATGGGCTGAAAGGTTCAGAAGAACTAATGACAAAAGGGATGCAGGCGCTAGGCGTTGACGGTTCAGGAAATGTTGGCGCAGGAAGTTGGAATGGCAAAGGATTTTCTTTAAAAGATACTGCTTGGATCAAGGATGTAAATAAGAATTGGAATGATCGCGTTGAAAGACGGGATAAACAACTATTAGAGGGTTGTAAGATTATCCGTGTCTTTGATGATAGATTTGGAACAGATCGCTACATGATTGAGAAAAATGGTTATCGTTATGCATTGAATGAGGACGATTTATCAGCAGATTTAAAGAAATTAATCAAAAAATACGGCTTAGATGTGTTAGAATTAAGTCCAACAGAGATGACAAAACGAGTCAATGATTTCCAGAAAAGTGGACGAGATTATTTTAGTGGTGATAAAGTTGGAATGCCAGGCTTTGGTGCTTTAGCACATGGACAAGATTTTATGGGGAAAATGCAAGAATCAGGTCTGTGGGATGCGATGTGGGCGCTTGGATTGACAGGAGCTGCGGTGAGGAATGCGCAGATTTATGATAAGAAAATTAGCGGACCCAAAATGAATAATAAAAATACAAATGATTTTGCTACAGAATTATTTTTACCAGATGAGTATTATAAAAATAATTACTCACCTATGGATGGCATTCCTAATAGTAGAATGGAATTTAACAGGTTAGGCTCTAGTGGTAGTATTGAGAGATCTATTGTAATTTATGACAGTCAAGGGAAACAAAGTATGAGAATAGATTTTTCAGATCATGGTAATTCTCTCCATCATACAAATCCGCACATTCACGAATATAACTGGTTTGATAGAGGAAGAGCAGCGAATGAAACAAAATATTTCTTAGATGAAAATGGCCTATTTAGGCCTGGGACAATAAATAAAGATACTAATACCATTCAATTTTTAGATTAAATATGTTAGGAGAGTAAATTAATGAAAAAATATATCAAAAACTATGACAAGGTACAAAATAAGAGAGATATTGAATTAGGGTGGTATGATAAACAAATCATGCGAATAGATTTTTGTATAGAAGAGAATATTTTTAATGAAAAGCGTACAATCTTGAATGTAGATACTAAAATTGCTAATAAGACTAACAAACAAATTTTGCTAGAAAAGTTTAGATTTGTAAATGTGAGAAATTTATCTTTAAAAGAAGTTAACTATTCTCCCATCGATAGTCTTATTATAGAAGATATGAAAGATACTGGGCGTGACTATTCTGAGGATATGCGTTTTCATGTACATGATGATAGTGGTTATGGTGAAAAGGAAGGATATAACTATATTAGTTTCTATTGTGAAAGCATCGAGGCAATTGACTTAGTAGAATTTCCTTATTCAGATTTCTGAATTATGAATAAAGGAAGTTGTGGACGTTGTAAATCTTATCATGAAGTTAGTGTATATGGTAAAGGTTCGTTACAAAATTAAAAAATATGAATTATTAAGCGGTGCTAGTACAAAATTGCTAGTACCGTCTTTTTCATAAAAAATAAATTATTAAATGTACTAAAATTAAGTCCAACAGAGATGTCAAAACGAGTGAATGATTTCCAAAAAAGTGGACGAGATTATTTTAGTGGTGATAAAGTTGGAATGCCAGGGTTTGGTGGTTTCGCACATGGACAGGATTTAGCAGGAAGGGTGCAGGAATCCGGACTTTGGGATGCGATGTGGGCAGTTGGATTAACTGGCGCTGTGGTGAGGAATGCGCAGGTTTATGGTAAGAAAGCTGGTGGTGTTGATATTCCAAATACAGATGTTGGAGTGGTTCAATCAAGGCTTAATTTAGCTGAAAATCCAACAAGATTTAGTCCTTCAAATAATGCTGGAATGAAACATGTTAGAGATAGACATTTTGATTCCGATACTGAAAAATGCTGGACAATTTTCAGTATCGGAATCAAAATTGAAATCTATACTGCAATCAAAAAAAGTTGTAGATACTCCTGTAGTTAATTTAGGTGAAGGGAGATTTGAAAGAGTAGTAAATATTGGCGAAAACTTAGGAACTGTAAAACCTAGTTTAGGTGGAGAAAAAACAACTTGGTTAAAAGTAATAACAGATAAAGCGGGAAATATTATCACTTCTTTTCCGATACCCAAACCATAGGAGGTTATTATGAATAAAAGTATTATAAAAATTTATGATAGTTTTGATAAAAGTGAGTTAAATATATTTTTTGATAATCTAATTAAATTTGTAAATAAATATGATTCTGAATTTCAAAAACATACGTCATTGGAATATTTAAACTCAATAAAAAAATTTAAATCGCAAGATTTTATTTTGGGTCATTCAGATGACAGCCTTGAGCTTGGTATATCTTTTTATAAAAAGAAAATTGAAGAAAATCAGGATGAAGAAGCTACTTGTAATCAAGTTTCATCGTTAATATGGGCTTTAAGCGCATATATGACTGATGAACTGTGCCCAATCTGTTCTGAAAGTAATTTAAGGTTGACAGTAATGAAGCAAGAGGAAAATCAAATTGTGAAATTTTGTGATGAATGTCTCTCGACCATTATTAATGATAACTATGTTAAAATCGAAGGAGAATTAATTCCAGCATCTAAAAAAATGGTGGAATCATATTTGGAAATTTAATAATTATTTACTATCTGATTGGCGTCGGATAGTAAAGCCTTGACTAGTAAGCTGTAACTCGCTAATCAAGTTGCCAATAGCTAACAAAAGCTAGCTGTATTTATCGTACAAAAATTCATAGATAAACGATTGAACTGTATCAGTGAAGATGGACTGATGCAGTTTCTTTGTTTATCAAAAAATACGGCTTAGATGTGTTAGAATTAAGTCCAACAGAGATGACAAAACGAGTCAATGATTTCCAGAAAAGTGGACGAGATTATTTTAGTGGTGATAAAGTTGGAATGCCAGGCTTTGGTGCTTTAGCACATGGACAAGATTTTATGGGAAAAATGCAAGAATCAGGTTTGTGGGATGCGATGTGGGCGCTTGGATTGACAGGAGCTGCGGTGAGGAATGCGCAGATTTATGATAAGAAGGTTAGTGGGGCGAATGGTACGGGAAATGGAGCAAATAGCCCCAAAAATGTTGCATTACATGAAAAATACAAAGATGTTTTAGGGATTACTGAAAAAGCTAATCCTCTCGTTGATAGTTTAAGAGAAACTGGTAGATTGCCAGATAATTTTGTATCGAAAGATTTAGCAATTGAAAAGGGATGGAGGCCAGGGAAAGCCCTAGAAAATTATGTTTCAGGAGGACAAATTGGAGGAGATGTTTATCAAAATAGTACTAAAATTTTGCCAGAAGTTCCTGGGAGAGTTTGGCGTGAAGCAGATGTAGGTTTGATAGGAGACATGTCACGTGCTAAACAACCTGGAACAAGATTACTTTACTCAAATGATGGTTTGCTCTATATAACAACAGACCACTATAAAACAATGCATTTTATTGGTAATTATTAGAAATTATAGGAGTGAGAAAATATGTGCGATTCAACAAAAAAGGAAGTTATTATAGATTTAAAAAATGTATCAACTAAAGAGAATTTACAGGTTTTATTAAAGGAAAAGCTTGATTTTCCTGATTATTATGGCGAAAACTGGGATGCTTTTTGGGATACTATAACTGGTTTAGTTGAATTACCGGAAAAAATAATATTTGAACATTGGTCAGATTTAGAAAAGTCTATTCCAGATGAAGCAAATTCTTTAAAAGAAATGCTTCATAACTTTAATAAAAAATACCCTATGATGAAATCTGAAATAAAGTATAAATAAAAAAGGTACTGTATTATTTGAGTGGTATAATAACTTCAAAAAGTTAGATTTTTTGGTCTAACTTTTTGAAGTTGATTTATGGCGTCGAATAGTAAAGCCGTGACAAGTAAACTATAACTGGCTACTCAAGATGCAATCGCTAACAAAGAGATAGCTGAATTTACTGTACTAAAAAAAATATTTAAACGGTGCTAGTGCAAAATTACTAGTACCGTTTTTTTCATAGTATGAAACAGAATTACAAGGGCTCAGAGAGGAGGAAGATGCCCATGGTCAAAATGGTGATTGGTGAAGTTCAAACCCAAACAGAACAAATCAAAGCATTTGGTAAAACCTATAGCCAAGCATTGGAATCTGTCTCAAGCGCAACCCAAGGTATTCTATTAGTTGTTGGCATGAGTGGTCAAGGGATGGATAGCATAAAAAACTATATTTCAAGCACGTATCCAGCTTTATGTAAGGCCGTTATCCTCCACAGCGAAGCAACAGTCCAAGCCAATGAGCAATATCTAGAGGGATATACGTCGTAATGCGGCAGTGAAGATTTAGATTCAGAAGAATTACAAGATCAAATCAACGAAGCAGATAGATTAATTCAAGGGTTTCAATCCTTGTTCATAAATATTATCCTGTCAATTACTACATTTAATGGTAAAATTAAAGAAAAGATTAAAAAACGATGAGCAGAAACCTGCTTAGTATTTTAATAACAATCAAAAAAGGAGTGGAATAAAAATGATGGGCTATGAAAAAGATTGGTTTATGAGACAAGTAAAATCTGCTGTATTTAATCCTTTTAAAAAAGTATCAGAAGTTCAAGTCATGCCAATGATTCAAGTGACAGATGAAGGAACTGGAGAAAATTATTCTGTTCCAATCCAAAGCTATCTTTCAGAACTAATTTTAACATTAAAAGTAAACCAAGCTGAAAACATACTATTTTCAGAATCTAAAAAAATGACAGATGAACAGTTTTTTGACTTAGGTAACTGGTTTTATGACCTCGTGGAGGAGTTATCAGATGAAGAATTAACAAGAGCTGATTTTTCAAGAACAGAAATCACTCAAGGGAGAGCAGAATTAGTCTGAGCAATAAAAAAAGCATTTTTGAATTATTTCGTTTTCTTTTGACAATTAGAAAAATATGAACTATGATGAATAAGGATTAAGAACTGAATAATTGTTAGGTGAGGCTCCTATTTGGACACATGCTGCTGCCGCGAAAGAATCGAGAGACTCTTAGTTGGTTGAACAGGAATGATCGTGAAGGTCATTCATAACGTAGCTGATAAGAAATTATCTACGCCCTATAGTGCTAAAGCTCAACGATAGAGAAACTTTTATTTAAGTTGCTATTTCACGCACACTCTATTGTTGAGTGTGCGTTTTGTTGTTTAACACAGATTGCTCAGCAATCTGATGTTAAACAGTACAAGACGACTGAAAGGAGAGTTGTAACCTTTGCTTTGAATCACTGCGACTGGCTCCGCCAGAGCAGATGATGAAAAGTACTTGGCGACCATAGGGAGTGAAGTTCCGCAAAAAGAAACAAACAGCCAGAAGAAAAACAAAAGCCAGCTAGCAAAAACTCTAAGAGTTGAAGAGCAGATGATGAAAAGTACTTGGCGACAGCAAGGAGCAGTATTCAAGATAATAAAATCACCACCTAACAAAAAATCCATCGTTCCAAAATAAAACAAAGAGAGGAAGAGCCACATGGAAGACCCCAGTCAGTCGAGCAATAAACTAAATGTCCCCTTCATCTTAGAAACGATGGAATTGAAATAATAATTCTTTCCCCTTCTATATTGGATGAAGCAAAAGGAGGAAAAGATAATGATGAACAAAAAAATAGCAGATATCAAGAAAACAACAAAAGACCAAGAATTAAGAAAATTAGCAATGTTGTCTGAACGTGAATTGATGATGGAACTTCGTACATCAGAAAAAGGACTATCTGAAGAAGATGCCAAAAATCGTTTAGAAGAATATGGACCAAATGAAGTATCAGCACAAAAACCGACTCCAGCAATTATGATGTTTTTAGAAGCATTTAAAGATCCATTTGTTTATGTATTAGCTTTATTGATGGTGGTATCAGCTGTTACCAAAGATTTTGAAGCTGCACTTGTGATGGGAATCATGATTTTAGCTAGTGTTATTATTGCCTTTATTCAAGAGTATCGTTCCCAAAAAGCGAGTTTGAATTTAAAAGAACTTATTGAAAATACAACTGCTGTGACGCGTGCGGGTCAAACGAAAGAAATTCCAATGGACGAAGTTGTCCCAGGAGATATTGTAACGCTGGCCACAGGAGATATGATACCAGCAGATGCCGTGTTGATTTGGACAAAGGATTTGTTTATCAATCAGTCGTCTTTGACAGGTGAATCAATGCCAGTCGAAAAGTTTGTGGATGCAGGAATCGATAAAAACTCAGAAACAGTTTCTGCTTTAGATATGCAGGACTTGATATTTATGGGAACGGATGTATTAAGTGGACAAGGGAAAGCGATTATCCTGAAAACTGGTCAACATACATTTTTCGGGGATATTGCTAAGAATGCGACGACCCAGCGTGGAAAAACTTCCTTTGATATCGGGTTAACAAAAGTGAGCAAATTTCTATTAAGAATGGTTATGATTCTGTTTCCAATCGTATTTTTGATCAATGGAATTACCAAAGGCGAATGGGGCGAAGCCTTTTTCTTCGCAATCGCAGTGGCTGTGGGCTTAACACCTGAGATGCTTCCAATGATCGTAACTAGTAACTTAGCAAAAGGTGCGTTAAGTTTATCAAAACATAAAGTAATCGTGAAAGAATTACCTTCTATTCAAAATTTAGGTAGCATGGATATTCTTTGTACTGATAAAACAGGAACAATCACGGAGGACAAAGTTGTGCTGGTTCAACATCTAGACCCATTAGGTGAAGTCAATAATCAAGTTTTAGATATGGCCTTTTTAAATTCTCATTATCAAACAGGTTGGAAAAACTTAATGGATATCGCTGTAATCAATTTTTATGAGGAAAACAAGAATCAAAGCCCTTATCATTCAGTGACAAAATTAGATGAAATTCCGTTTGATTTTTCCCGTCGTCGCTTAACAGTAGTTGTCAATGCAGATGGTCATCAATTTATGATCACAAAAGGTGCTGTTGAAGAGATGGAGGCCGTTTGTACACATGCGGAAATCAATGGGGAAATTGTTCCGTTAACACCTGAATTGCAAAAAAGAATGCGTGAAGTAAATATCCGAATGAACGAGCAAGGGATGCGAGCTTTAGCTGTTGCTGTAAAAAAAGATGTTCATAGTGAAGCCATTTATAGTGTCGAAGATGAACAAGGAATGACATTGATTGGTTTTATGGGGTTTTTAGATCCTGCCAAAAAATCAGCGATTACTGCAATCAAGTCTTTACATCAACATGGCGTTAATGTAAAAGTTCTAACGGGTGATAATGATATCGTTGCTAAAAAAGTTTGTCGCGATGTAGGAATAGAAGTGTCACATGTCGTACTTGGTTCTGATATCGATAATATGTCGGATGAACAAATGAAAGAAGAGGTCGAAAAAACCAATTTATTTGCAAAATTGAACCCGATGCAAAAGTCCAGAATCATCGAAACACTTCAAGGTAATGGTCATACAGTTGGTTTTATGGGAGATGGAATCAATGATGCACCAGCACTTCGTAAAGCAGATGTAGGAATTTCGGTTGATACAGCAGCCGATATAACAAAAGACGCTAGCTCAATCATTTTACTGGAAAAGAGTTTGAACGTTTTAGAAGATGGTGTGATCGAAGGTCGAAAAGTTTTTAGCAATATGATGAAATATATCAAGATTACCATCAGTTCAAACTTTGGAAATGTTTTTTCAATATTGATCGCAAGTGCCTTTTTACCATTCTTACCAATGCTTTCGATTCAATTATTGATTCAAAATTTGATTTATGATATCGCACAATTGGCTATTCCTTGGGATAACGTTGATGAGGAAGATTTACTGAAACCTGTGCGTTGGGAAACAAATGGCCTGATGAAATTTACTTTGTGCATTGGTCCAGTAAGTAGCATATTTGATATCATGACCTATCTGGTGATGTGGTTTGTTTTCAGTGCAAATACAGTAGGCAGTCAACATTTATTCCAAACTGGTTGGTTTGTAGTCGGTTTAGTGAGCCAAACATTGGTTGTTCAAATGGTCCGGACAAGAAAACTCCCATTTATACAAAGTATCGCATCACCTGCTGTGATTCTTTCTAGTTTAGGCGCAGTGGGCTTAGGATTATTGATTGTCTTGACACCAATTCGAGAGGTTTTCGACTTTGTGAAACTTCCAGCTAATTATTGGGGCTGGTTCATTTTGATCATTGTACTATATTTGATCACAGTAGAATTTGCTAAACGACTATATATTCATATCACTAAAGAGTGGATTTAATTTAGAAAAATACTGATTTTATTTTTAAGAGACAGCTGATTTAACAAATGGAAGACTTCGATCTACTTTTTCAAGGAAAGATGATGAAGTGTAAAAAAACGAAAAATAGCATTAGGATCAACATTGTTATTCGTGAATATTGAAGAAAAATACCGTTTAATTTATTAATATTCGCTTTTTATGAGGCAAAGACAAAATCAATAGAATTTTGTCTTTGCTTATTTTTTTATAATTTAAAAAAGTCTGTACATTTTTTAGCAAACAATTTCTAACTTACAAATTTACTGTAGCATAACAATGAATACGGTGACTATAACAGCTGTTTGTCAAAAGATACGATTGGGAAGGCATTATATAAAACGGTTTCTTGTTTGTGATTTTAATCACTAACCTTTGGTACGAAAGGTTTTAGGTATTTTAATGAAATTTAAAGAAATGCTCACTTTTTACTTGCTCTTTTATCTGATTAGTGATAATTTGTAAGTGTAGTCGATAAAAAGTAATACAGTTTTTAACGCTGTTTTATTTTTTACGAAAAAAAGAAACGTATCAGAGAGGATTGTGTGACAAAATGGCAAAGGCAAAGAAACAAAAACCTATTGACTTTAAAGCACTTATGGAAAAAGTCGACGCTGATTTCCCAACATTTCAAATTTTAGATAAAGATGGGAAAATCGTAAACAAAGACGCTGTACCGGATTTATCAGATGACGAATTAGTAGAATTAATGACTCGTATGGTTTGGTCGCGCGTATTAGACCAACGTTCAACTGCATTGAACCGTCAAGGTCGTCTAGGCTTCTTCGCACCAACAGCTGGACAAGAAGCAAGCCAACTAGCAAGTCAATTTGCTATGGAAAAAGAAGATTATCTATTACCAGGTTACCGTGATGTACCTCAATTAGTTCAACACGGCTTACCATTAACAGAAGCATTTTTATGGTCTCGTGGCCACGTAGCGGGTAACCACTATGCGCCAGAATTAAATGCTCTACCACCACAAATCATCATTGGTGCACAATACATCCAAGCAGCTGGTGTTGCTTTAGGAATGAAAAAACGCGGCAAGAAAAACGTTGTCTTCACTTATACAGGTGATGGCGGTTCTTCACAAGGTGATTTCTATGAAGCAATCAACTTTGCAGGAGCATATCATGCAAACGGCGTGTTCATCATCCAAAACAATGGTTTTGCGATTTCAACACCTCGTGAAAAACAAACAGCAGCTAAAACATTAGCACAAAAAGCTGTAGCAGCTGGAATTCCAGGGATCGTCGTTGACGGAATGGATCCACTAGCAGTTTATGCAATCGCTAAAGAAGCTCGTGAATGGTCTGCAAATGGCAATGGTCCTGTTTTAATTGAAACATTAACTTACCGTTATGGTCCACATACATTATCAGGTGATGATCCAACTCGTTACCGTTCAAAAGATATGGATGACGAATGGGTACAAAAAGATCCATTAGTTCGTTTCCGTAAATATTTAGAAGACAAAGGTTTATGGTCTGAAGAAAAAGAAAACGAAGTAATTGAAAAAACTAAAGAAGAAATCAAAGTAGCAATTGCAGAAGCAGATAAAGTTCCAAAACAAAAAGTTTCTGATTTCTTAAAAAATATGTTTGAAGTTCAACCTCAAAATATTAAAGAACAAATTGCATTCTACGAAGCGAAGGAGTCGAAATAATCATGGCACAAAAAACAATGATCCAAGCAATTACAGATGCCTTAGCTCTTGAAATAGAGAAAGACGAAAACGTCTTGGTCTTCGGTGAAGACGTTGGTAAAAACGGCGGAGTTTTCCGTGCGACTGAAGGTTTACAAGAAAAATTTGGCGAAGACCGTGTCTTCGATACTCCTTTAGCAGAATCTGGAATCGGTGGTTTAGCTTTCGGGTTAGCATTAGAAGGATACCGTCCAGTTCCTGAAATCCAATTCTTTGGATTCGTATTTGAAGTCTTTGACGAAATCGTAGGTCAAATGGCTCGTACTCGTTACCGTATGGGCGGAACACGTAACATGCCTATTACTGTTCGTGCGCCTTTTGGTGGTGGTGTGCATACACCAGAACTTCACTCAGATAACTTAGAAGGATTGATTGCTCAATCTCCTGGTATCCGTGTGGTTATTCCATCAAATCCATATGATGCAAAAGGACTATTGATTTCTGCAATCAGAAGCAATGACCCTGTTGTCTATCTAGAGCACATGAAACTTTACCGTTCATTCCGTGAAGAAGTGCCTGAAGAAGCATATGAAGTGCCTTTGGATAAAGCAGCTGTTACCCGCGAAGGTACTGATGTTTCTATCATTACTTACGGTGCAATGGTTCGTGAAGCAATTAAAGCCGCTGACAATTTAGCAAAAGACAATATTTCTGTTGAAATCATTGACTTGCGTACTGTCGCTCCTTTAGATGTTGAAACAATCATCAAATCAGTTGAAAAAACTGGTCGCGTAGTAGTCGTTCAAGAAGCACAAAAACAAGCTGGCGTTGGTGCTATGGTTGTTTCTGAAATTTCTGAACGTGCAGTATTATCATTAGAAGCGCCAATTGGCCGTGTATCTGCACCAGATACAATCTTCCCATTTGGACAAGCAGAAAACATTTGGTTGCCAAATGCTAAAGATATCGAAGCGAAAGCTAGAGAAATCGCAGAATTTTAATTAGAAACTAAATAAAATTTACTTTAAAAATATGCCTTGATTTTCACGTGATAACTGATCACGTGGAAATTTAGCGTTGTTATTTGCAGTAAATGACTAGTTAGACAGATACGATAAAGGAAGGGAAGGCTTAAAAAATGGCTTATCAATTTAAATTACCAGATATTGGTGAAGGTATTGCAGAAGGCGAAATCGTAAAATGGTTCGTTAAAGCAGGAGATACCATCAATGAAGATGATACATTATTAGAAGTTCAAAACGATAAATCTGTAGAAGAGATTCCATCTCCAGTTACAGGAACAGTTAAATCTATCGTAGTACCAGAAGGCACTGTAGCAAATGTTGGAGATGTATTGATCGAAATCGATGCACCTGGACATCCTGAAAATGACGCTGCACCAGCAGCTCCAGCTCAAGAACAAACGCCTGCTCAACCAGCAGCAACTCCAGAAGCGCCAGCAGCTGACAACGGCGGCGGTGTATTCCAATTTAAATTACCAGATATCGGTGAAGGTATTGCAGAAGGCGAAATCGTAAAATGGTTCGTTAAATCAGGCGATACAATCAACGAAGATGATACTTTATTGGAAGTTCAAAACGACAAATCTGTTGAAGAAATCCCTTCACCAGTTACAGGAACAGTTAAAAACATCGTTGTTCCAGAAGGTACAGTAGCAAATGTTGGAGATGTATTGATCGAAATCGATGCACCTGGACATAATTCTGCACCAAGCGCGTCTGCTCCAGCAGCAAGTGCACCTGCTCAAACAGAACAAGCAGCACCAGCTCCAGCTGCTTCAACAGGTGTTGTAGCAGCTGCTGATCCAAACAAACGTGTGTTGGCTATGCCATCAGTACGTCAATTCGCTCGTGAAAAAGATGTAGATATCACACAAGTTGCACCAACTGGAAAAGGTGGACGTGTTACAAAAGCGGATATCGAAAGCTTTATTTCAGGTGGCGGACAAGCAGCAGCGCCAGCACAAGCTGAACAAACTGCAGCAACTCCACAAGCAACAGCTACGACTGAAACAGCAGCGCCAAAAGCTCCTGCTAAACCTTTTGTTTCTGATTTAGGTGAAGCGGAAACTCGTGAGAAAATGACACCAACTCGTAAAGCAATTGCTAAAGCGATGGTTAACAGTAAACATACTGCACCACACGTTACATTGCATGACGAAGTTGAAGTATCTAAATTATGGGATCACCGTAAGAAATTTAAAGATGTTGCTGCTGCAAACGGCACAAAATTAACATTCTTACCATATGTTGTTAAAGCGTTAACTGCAACAGTTCAAAAATTCCCAATCTTGAATGCATCAATTGATGACGCAGCACAAGAAATCGTATATAAAAACTACTATAACATTGGTATCGCAACAGATACTGATCATGGTTTATATGTACCAAACGTTAAAAATGCGAATACGAAGAGCATGTTTGCGATCGCTGATGAAATCAACGAAAAAGCAGCTCTTGCAATTGATGGTAAATTAACTGCTGCGGATATGCGTGATGGTTCTATCACAATCAGTAATATTGGTTCAGTTGGTGGTGGCTGGTTTACACCAGTTATCAACTACCCTGAAGTTGCAATTTTAGGTGTTGGTACAATTGCTACTCAACCAGTTGTAAATGCAGACGGTGAAATCGTTGTTGGACGTGTTATGAAACTTTCAATGAGCTTTGACCACCGTATCGTTGACGGAGCAACTGCTCAAAAAGCAATGAACAACATCAAGCGTTTATTAGCTGATCCAGAATTACTATTAATGGAAGGATGATTATCAGATGGTAGTAGGAGATTTCGCCATTGAATTAGATACAGTCGTAATTGGTTCAGGCCCTGGAGGATACGTTGCAGCAATTCGTGCTGCTGAAATGGGTCAAAAAGTTGCGATCATTGAACGTGAGTTTATCGGCGGTGTATGTTTGAACGTTGGATGTATTCCTTCTAAAGCATTGATCGCAGCAGGACATCACTATCAAGAATCACTAGATTCAACTATGTTTGGTGTAACAGCTAAAGATGTTGAGTTAGACTTTACAAAAACACAAGAATGGAAAGACAACAAAGTTGTTAATACGTTGACAAGTGGTGTTGGTTTCCTTCTTAAAAAACATAAAATCGAAATTATTGAAGGAGAAGCGTTCTTCGTTGATGAAAACACATTACGTGTCATTCATCCGGATTCAGCGCAAACTTACTCATTCAATAATGCAATCGTAGCAACAGGTTCTCGCCCAATCGAAATCCCAGGATTTAAATTTGGTGGACGTGTCTTAGATTCTACTGGTGGTTTGAACTTGAAAGAAGTACCTAAGAAATTTGTAATCATCGGTGGCGGTGTTATCGGTGCAGAATTAGGTGGAGCATACGCTAACCTAGGTTCAGAAGTAACAATTTTAGAAGGTAGCCCTTCAATCTTACCAACTTATGAAAAAGACATGGTTAAACTAGTTACAGACGACTTCAAGAAGAAAAATGTAACAGTTGTAACAAAAGCCATGGCTAAAGAAGCAATCGACAACGGCGACAGCGTAACAGTTAAATATGAAGTAGACGGCAAAGAAGAATCAGTCACTGCTGACTATGTAATGGTAACAGTTGGACGTCGTCCAAACACAGATGATCTTGGTTTAGAACAAGCAGGTGTTGAAGTTGGCGAACGTGGTTTAGTTAAAGTGGACAAACAAGGTAGAACAAACGTATCAAACATCTTCGCTATTGGGGATATCGTACCAGGTGCTGCTCTTGCTCATAAAGCAAGCTACGAAGCAAAAATTGCTGCTGAAGCAATTTCTGGTAAAAAAGTAGAAGTGGACTACAAAGCAATGCCTGCAGTAGCCTTCACTGATCCTGAATTAGCAAGTGTTGGTATGACAATCGCTGAAGCCAAAGAAGCGGGATTAGAAGCAACAGCTTACAAATTCCCATTCGCTGGTAATGGCCGTGCTATTTCTTTAGGTAAAACTGAAGGATTCGTACGTTTGGTAACAACAAACGAAGACAATGTGATTATCGGAGCACAAATCGGCGGAGTTGGCGCAAGTGATATGATTTCTGAATTATCATTAGCGGTTGAATCTGGCATGAATGCTGAAGATATTGCATTAACGATCCATCCACACCCATCTTTAGGGGAAATTACTATGGATGCTTCTGAATTGGCTTTAGGTTTGCCAATTCATATTTAAATAGCATATTTGTCACACAAAGAAAGACCGAGCTAGCCAAGCTCGGTCTTTTGTTTTGCACTAGCTTAATAAATAGCCCTTATCAAGTAAGGAATAATAACTTGATAAGGGGAGGGAGTAATTAAGGGTTTTTAATTTTTTTAATAGCAGTAAACTGAAGGTAGAAACCATTCGCTGATAACATATAAATAAAGGGTAGGTACTGTATCAGATATCTAGAGCGGCCTCCTTCAAATAAAAGTAGGTATAAAAACGCACCTAAAATAGTCAATTTAAGAATGGCTAGTAAGGTATCGTTTGGATCATTATTAAATTGTTTTCTTGTCACAAACAGTAGACCAACTAATGTAATCATCCACATGAGATGCATAAAAAGACGGACTGTTTTGACTTTCTCTCCTTGTTGATAATAAGTATCTCTTAGAAAAATCTGTATAGGATCGTTTGATTGTAAATAGATTTGCGCACCACCATCTCGTCCCCAACCGAAATCTCCTCTATCAGTATTATTGAAATGTTTTTTCATTAAGAATTTTGTATAACCTGTAAAACCATAATTTTTTATTCGCTCTGCTATCTTTTTATTGGCATAATTGACTTTGCCTTCTTTGGTAGGAATTGATATTGTTGCTCTTGTATCTTCTTCGCTAAAGCCGCCACTACCCGTTAAGCCCATCATTACAAAATGTTGCCAAGGCTTTGCTTGATTTGGATCGATAACAATAAGCTTTTGTTGGTCTTCGAATAGGTGAAAGAGTTTTATTGTTCCAGCAAAAGATAGACAAAAGAGTACCGTTATTAAGAGTACTTTTTTTAAGTTGATCTTTTTAGGATCAGTTAGTAAATTAAGTAACTCAATCATACTATAGGCAATTAGAAAAACAATAGAAGAGGGTTTTAATAGGTAAGAAATTGCGATCAAGATCCCTAACACAATCATTAAATAGTGGTTGTGTTTCTTTTTTGCAAGCGAATAAATCCACAACGTAATACTGATTACTGGTAGCATAATAGTATCTGTATAAACCACCATCATCCAGGGTGATAAAGCTAATGGAATAAAGGCTAAATAAAAAGAGAGATAAGCAATTTTTTTATTAAAAAGATTTTTTGCTGTCAAAAAAATAAAAATAAAGCCAATATCCATAAAGATTGTATTTGTTAGCTGCCAAAACATCCAAGAATTCCCTAACGACTGATGGAAAAAATTTCCTATTTGAGTTATAAAATACATTAAGAAGAAAAATAAATTATTATTCGGATTTTTTGATAAATAAATGCTAGCGATAGAGTCTGGAGAATTTTTTATTAGTTCAGTTACACTAGCATGAATACCATCTACATCCCAACCAATCGGGACGTGAATATAGTATAAAATAATCACTTGTAAGATAACACCTACTGCGAACAGTAACATCGTAATGATCGCTATATTTTTTTTTAAAAAAGCGAAAAATTGTTTTAGTTTTTTCTGTATGTATGAGCGGGTGCTAGTTGGAACAAATGCGATACAAATAATAAAAAATAGAATAAGTAAGAACGCCCAAACTTTGTCGTTAATATTTGAGATATCTAATAGACTGCTCCTGAGTGTTCCGTAGAACGTGTAAAGTATTGATAAAAGAAATAGACAATTTAAAATTGAAAAGATTTTTTTTTTCATTTAGAATCTCCTAGTAAATCGAATTATTTTTGTTATACCTTATTCATTATAGAACAATAATAAGAATTAAGAAATATAAGCTATAAAAAAAGCGTTCTAAAAGTTAAAAGGATTTCCTTGACTTTTAGGGCGCTAATTTTTCTATTCTAGCGATGAAGTTCTCTATCGTCCTGTTCATCGATTCTATGGACCATTTCAAGCAATCCACCATTTCCTTCGTCAATGATTCTTTTAACTCTAGAAATTGTTGTAGTGCTGCTGCCAGTGGCTTCTGCAATATCACTATAGGTTTTATTTAATAGTAGCAACTTCGCAACTTCAAATCGCTGAATCATGGAATCCAGCTCCTTTAGGGTCATTAAGTCATCAAAGTAATCGTAGCAATCTTCCAATGTTTCTAAAGCTAATAGAGAACGGAAAAACTCATCGCCGTGGCCGTCTTGTATCTTGTCGATTTTCATAAGTTCCTCCTAAATTTAAAAGCGGAACAAATCGTTTAATCCTGTAGAAAATTAGGAAATTGTTATTGAAACGTTCTTTGTTTCACTAACAATTTATCTATTTTCCTAAGGATTGATTTGTGCAGCTAGATAATACTAATGATCAACACTTTCTTACGAAAGTCTTGTACTGTTCATCATCAGTTCAATTTTTTCACTGTGATTCTCAGCAAAAGCGAAGCGGACTCGTTTAGGCTTGACAGGGAAATAGGAAAAATTGCTTGAGACGTTTTTTTGTCTCACTCCATTTTATTTTTTTCCCGAAAGCCTAGTCTGTATAGCTAGATAATATAAATAGGTAATAACACTTCACATTGCCGAACGAAATCCATTCTAGCAAGCATTTTTTATTATAAAACTTTTTTTTTTTTTGTCCAGTAAATTGAATAAATAAATGCAAAAGGGTGAAGTAAAACTGATTTTCAGTTTTACTTCACCCTTTAAAAATAGGCTAACTATTTTTACTTAGAAATTAATTTTACTAATGTGTATTGTTTTTTCCCTTTTCTAACAATGATGAATTTTCCATCAAAACTGTGTTCTGCTGTAACGATAAAGTCTAACTCTTTGATTCGATCACCATTGATTGAAATCGCGCCATTTGAAATATCTTCTCTTGCTTGACGTTTAGAAGGTTCAATACCCAGTTCGATCAACCAGTCTACAAGATTTTGATCAAGTATTTCTGTTTCAACCGTAGGCATATTTTTAAAGCCTTCTTCAATTTGTTTAGAGGTTAGATTTTTTACATTACCAGAAAATAACGCTTCTGAGATTGCTAATGCATCGTTTAAATCTTCTTCACTATGCACAAATTTAGTCATTTCAGCAGCTAATACGCGTTGTGCTTCACGTAAATGTGGTTCAGTTTCTACTTTAACTTCTAGTGCATCAATTTCTTCTTTTGTTAAGAAGGTAAAGAATTTCAAGTATTTGATCACGTCACGGTCATCTTGGTTCACCCAGAATTGGTAGAATTCGTATGGTGTTGTTTTTTCTGGATCAAGCCAAACCGCACCACCAGCTGTTTTCCCAAATTTTGTGCCGTCTGCTTTTAACATCAAAGGAATCGTTAAACCAAAGGCTTTTGCATCTGCGCCTTCTTTTTTACGAATCAAATCTAGACCAGCTGTGATATTCCCCCATTGATCAGCACCACCGATTTGCATGCGGACGTTGTTATTTTGGAATAGGTGTAAAAAGTCCATTGATTGTAGGATTTGGTACGTGAATTCTGTAAATGAAATTCCCGTTTCCAAACGGCTCGCTACGATATCTTTTGCAAGCATCGTGTTGATGTTAAAGAATTTACCAAAGTCTCTTAGGAAATCTAATAGAGTAAGATTATGTGTCCAATCGTAGTTGTTCACTAAAGTCAATGTGTTGTCAGTATCGACTGCAAATAATTTTTCCATTTGACGAGTTAAAGAGTCAACGTTATGTTGGACTGTTTCCATTGTTTGTAACTGACGCTCTGTTGTTCTTCCACTTGGGTCTCCAATTGTTCCAGTTGCGCCACCAATCAAAATAAAGGGATGATGTCCAAAGGCTTGGAATCTTT
Source organism: Enterococcus rotai (assembly GCF_001465345.1). Classification (NCBI taxonomy): domain Bacteria; kingdom Bacillati; phylum Bacillota; class Bacilli; order Lactobacillales; family Enterococcaceae; genus Enterococcus; species Enterococcus rotai. The sequence goes on from NZ_CP013655.1 coordinate 2,453,255, forward strand.
TTAGCATCATAAAAGGAATCAAATGCCCAATATGCATGCTGTCTCCTGTAGGGTCCACACCGCAATATAGTGAAATGCTATTGGTTTCAACGTATTCACGCAACCCTTCGCTATCTGTTTGTTGGTTGATGGCGCCACGCCATTCTAATTCATCAATAATGTTTGTCATGTTTCTTCTTCCTTTCCTAAATAAAATAAAAAACGTCCCATAGGCTATTAGCCTATGGGACGAACTCCGCCGTGTTACCACCCAAATTGTATATGAACGTATCATATACCTCTCAAATCTGTATCGTAGATAGACGCCTACTTACGGTAGGAAACTAAAAGTGTAATTCACAAAAAATGTATATGCCAACTCTCACTAAATGTTGACTCTCTGAAATAGGGACATTCTTGCTACTTCGCTTTATTAAAGTTTGATATGTTATTTTGTAGCAATTCTACGACAAATAAGCCAACTTGTCAAATACTTCTTTTTTTCGATTATTATTTTTAAATGAGTGGATTCTCATACAACAGGTTTTCACTTTAATCTAGGTTTATTGAAAACAGGAAGAGTGAAACAGAATTTCTGACAATTTTGAATGGGCTTTTTACAAAAAGCTTTTTTATGCTCTTTTTTTCACACAATTACTTTAACGCAGTAAAGCATCGACGCGCTAGATAGAGTAAAAAAATCTTAAATAACGGGCTTTTTTTTTAATTCTACTCTTTTTGACTTGAGGCTTAAAGGTACCTATACTTTGGGAGTGATTTCACATGTGGGAAACAAAAAATAAATTAAATCAGGAGGTCAATAGAAACATGAATAAGAAATTATCATTATTTGGATTAATCGGAATTACCATGGCCTTTTTCGGAACGGTTCGTAGTGTTCCAACATTAGCATCGACAGGATGGGCACAAATATTTTATATGTTGATTGCAGCTTGTTGCTTTGCTTTACCAATTGCGTTGATTTCAGCTGAATTATCAACTGGTTGGCCAGAAGAAGGCGGTCCACAAGTTTGGGTACGTAATGCTTTTGGCGAAAAATGGGGCTTTGTTACTTCATGGTTACTATGGGTACAAATGTTTTTCGGAATGGTGATGGTAGCATCAACCGTTGGTGTATTACTTGGTTATGTAATCAATCGTCCCGATCTTGGACACAATAACTTATTTATTTTTACTATGATATTGATTTCATATTGGGGTATTACATTACTTAATTTGAAATTTGACATGGTTAAAATTGCTGGTGACTGGGGTGCTGTGATCGGTGTTTATATTCCTTTTGTTGCACTAGTTATTTTAGGGATGATGTACATGGCAAAACATGGGATCAACCAAGATAGTTATTTAGGTCATTTTGAAGCAAGTAAGTTATTACCAGATTTTAGCGACTTAGGTAGCTTACCAACCTTGACAGGGATCATCTTCATTTTTGCTGGAGTAGAAATTTCTTCTGTTCACGCCAATAATATTGATAATCCAAAACGGAATTATCCAATCGCCGTTATTGCATCTGTTTTACTATTAGTTGTCTTCAACTTAGCGGCTGGTTTAAGTGTAGCAGATAGCGTACCAGCTGGAAAAATGGAATTAGCGAATATTACGCAACCATTTGTAATCATGACGCAAGACCTTGGAATTCCAGCGATTTTCAATAACATTATTTCCTTGATGATCTTAATCGGTGTACTTGTTCAATTAAGTGCTTGGGTTTTAGGTCCAAGTAAATCAATGATCAAAGTTGCAGAAGAAGGGAACTTACCACCATTCTTCCAAAAACGTAATGGAAAAGGTATTCCAATCGTTTTTGTGATGATCCAAGCAATCGTTATCTCACTTGTTTCATTCTTGTATGTAGTAGTACCGGATATTAGTGCAGCGTTCTTGATCATTACAATTACAACAACAATCCTTTATTGTGTGGTGTATCTGTTGATCTCACTTTCAGCAATCAAATTGCGTTATAGTATGCCGAGTGTTGAACGTCCATTTAGATTAGGAAGCAAAGGAAACGGCTTGATGTGGTTTGTTTCAGGTTTAGCTATCGTGAGTGTAATTGTTACGATTTTAGTCAGCTTGATTCCACCAACTTCTGTTCCTCAAAGCGGACATGTTGCTTATGTGATTTACCAAGTAGCAGCAACCGTGATCATGATCGGAATTGCCTTGATCATTTATAAAAACAAGAAACCGGAATGGAAGAAATTCGATAAATAAGAGACGAGTATAAAAATAAATTTTTTAGTACGACAAATTATGAAAACATTGGAGGAAACTATCGTGAAAAATTTCAATACTGACGATACGAATTTAAAAGCATTATTTATAGGTGACAAAGGTGAAAACGTTGATTTATTCAAAGAATTATTAAATAAAATGATTGATGAGCATGTAGGTTGGAGACAAAATTATATGCCACAAGATTTACCTGTTATTACACCGCAAGATAGAAGTTCTAAAAGTTTCCAAGAGACGGCCGACAATATGAGAAGTGTTTTCAATGTGTTGTCTTCACGTTTAAGAACAGAATCTCTTCCTTGGCACTCAGCAGGTCGTTTCTGGGGTCATATGAACGCTGAAACATTAATGCCATCAATTATTGCCTATACAACTGCAATGCTTTGGAACGGCAATAACGTGGCTTATGAATCATCACCAGCAACATCACAAATGGAAGAAGAAGTTGGCTTAGAATTTGCTACATTGATGAGCTATAAAAATGGTTGGGGTCACATCGCGGCAGATGGCTCAATCGCTAACTTAGAAGGTCTATGGTATGCCCGCAATATGAAATCTTTACCATTCGCTATCAAAGCAGTTGTACCAGAAATGGTTGCGGGTAAAACAGATTGGGAATTATTAAATATGTCTACAACAGAAGTGCTAGATATTTTAGATCAAGTGCAAGACCAATTTGATGAAATCAAAGCACAATCTGCTCGTAGTGGTAAAAACTTAGATAAATTAGGAAAATGGATCGTACCGCAAACAAAACATTATTCATGGTTAAAAGCAGCTGACATCATCGGAATCGGTTTAGATCAAGTAATTGCTGGTGAAGTAAACAGCGAATACCGTATGGATATTGAGAAATTAGAAGCACAAATTCGTGATTTAGCAGCACAAGGCGTTCCTACTCTTGGAGTTGTCGGCGTTGTTGGCTCAACCGAAGAAGGTCAAGTTGACCGGATCGATCAAATCATTGCTTTACGAGATAAATTAGCAAAAGAAGGTATCTATTTCTACGTACATGTTGACGCTGCGTATGGTGGTTACGGCCGTTCAATCTTCTTAGATGAAAATGACCAATTTATCGAATGGGATAAAATTGAAGAAGTTTATGCAAAACATAACATCTTCCAAGAAAAAAATGATTGGTTAACAAGAGAAGTTTATGAATCATTTAAAGCAATCGAACAAGCTGAATCAGTAACGATCGATCCACACAAAATGGGTTACATCCCTTATTCAGCTGGTGGTGTCGTGATCAAAGATATCCGCATGCGTGACGTGATTTCTTACTTTGCAACATACGTATTTGAAAAAGGTGCAGATATTCCTGCATTGCTAGGAGCTTATATTCTTGAAGGGTCTAAAGCTGGTGCAACTGCAGCTGCTGTTTGGACTGCGCATAAAGTATTGCCACTAAACGTAACTGGTTATGGTAAATTGATGGGCGCAAGTATTGAAGGAGCTTATCACTTCTATCATTTCATCGATGGCTTAGAATTTAAAGTCGGTGACAAAACAATCGAAATCCATGCTTTAACAAAACCAGATTTTAACATGGTCGATTATGTATTCAATGAAAAAGGCAATACAGATCTTGTGAAAATGAATAAATTGAATCATGATTTCTATGACTATGCCTCTTATGCAAAAGGTGGATTATATAACAATGAATTCATCACATCACATACCGATTTTGCTATCGAAGAATATGGTCACAGCCCATTTGAATTTGTTAACAGTCTTGGTTTCTCTCGCGCTGAATGGGAACGTGCTGATAAAGTAACGATCTTACGTGCAGCCGGTATGTCACCATACATGAATGACAAAGAAGTCTTTGATGACTATGCAGCAAAAATCAAAACAGCGATCCAAGAAAAATTAGAAGCGATCTACGCTGAGCAATAAAGTTGAATACTGTGGGTGCGGTAAGGCGATAAAACAGCTTTACCGCAGCTGCAGCTTTTCTATAAAAAAATAAATAAGAGGGAATGGTTGGGCACGGGCTCCTAGTTGCCAACTCTCTATAAAAAATGTGAGGAACATGTATGAAAAAATATCAAGTAAATTTTAATGAAGCAGTTTTCTTATTAATAACATTATTGTTGATGATCGGTACAAGTATTATTGGCTTTGGCATTCCTGCTCATGTCGCTATATTGCTTGCGATTGGCTATTTGCTTTTGTTTGCGGTGTATAAAAAGTTTTCTTGGGATTTTGTTCATGATGCGTTGATTGAGGGGGTTACTTCTGGCATCATTCCTATGCTGATTTTTATTTTGATTGGTGCTTTGATCAGTGTATGGATCGCCGTTGGAACGATTCCAACGATCATGGTTTTAGGTTTTTCTTTCTTATCGGTGAAGTTTTTTATGCCGACTGTTTTTATTGTTTGCGGGATCGTAGGTGGTGCTGTAGGTAGCTCATTTACCACGATATCAACGATCGGGATTGCCTTTTTGGGAATGGGGAGCTTGATTGGTGTTGATCCAGCCTTGACAACAGGTGCCATTGTTTCCGGGGCTTTTTTAGGAAATTCAATTTCACCACTTTCAGATACAGTAAATTTAGCTGCGGCAATTTCAGAAGTCGATTTATTTGAACATTTGAAAAATACATATAAAACAGCGATTCCTGCAGCGATCCTTTCGTTTGGCTATTTTTTGTTCATGGGGTTGCGTTATGATGGGGCTTTGGACAGTACAGGTATTCATGCAATTGTTAATACGTTAAATGCTAATTTTTCGATTTCATTTGTTGAGCTGATTCCTTTAGCGATCTTGTTCGTTTGTGCTTGGAAAAAAATTCCAGCCATTCCGACCTTGTTATTGAGTATTTGTGCCTCGCTTATTTTACTGTTCTTTACAACCAATCATTTTTCGTTTGTTGAAACAGCTGATATTATCCAAAATGGTTTTGTTGCTCATACAGGAAATACACAAGTGGATGAACTGCTTTCCAGAGGCGGTATTCAAAGTATGATGTGGTCTGTTTCACTGATTATTTTAGCTTTAGCGCTAGGTGGCTTATTAGTAAAAATGGAAATTATCGAGTGCTTACTACAGCGTTTTGAAACAGCGATCAATTCCCGTCAAAAATTGATTTTTATTACGATGATGAGTTCGTTCGGTGTCAATGGGTTGATTGGCGAACAATACCTTTCAATCATTTTACCTGGAAAATCATTTATCAATAAATTTAAAGAAAAAAAAGTTCCGCTAACAATGTTATCTAGGAGCTTGAATGATGCAGGTTCAGTTGTCAATCCATTGATTCCTTGGGGGGTGAGTGGGGTATTCATTTCAGGAACCTTAGGTATCGCCACAATCAATTATTTACCATATGCGGTATTTTGTTACGCCCTACCATTAGTGTCATTTTTTGTTACGATTATGAGTAAAAAGAAAACTGAAAAATAATCAATCAAAAATACAACCTATTCTGAAAAAGGAATGAGGTTGTATTTTTTTAATTTATTCGCCGAATGTTTTAAGTGATTCACTATACAATAAATCATCGATTTCCGTGATGGTTAAATGATGAGTGATACCATAGATCACGATTGCATCCCAAGGGTGTTTAGGATAAAGTTGGGCATACCCAGTTTTTTTCATCAACTCATTGGTTTCTTCTAAACGTAAGTCCAAACCGATGGCTAGAGCAATTACTTTTTCCCTTGAGGGATTTCGTTTTCCATCAAAATATTGATACCCAGTTGCTTCAGTGATTCCGGCTTTTTTTAGTACGGTGCTTTTGGTTATTTTCTTATGAAGCAGCCAAGTATTTAGATAGTCTTTTAGGGTTTGGTCGATCGTGTGGTCCCGAGTTTCCGAAAGGGCAGTTTGAAAATTTTCGGCTTTTTTTAATGAATGAAGTAATGCATCTGTATCTTTTTCTTGCATAGTAAAAATCTCCTATATCTACAATATCCTATTGCTATTATACATTGATTTTAACAAAGTGAGGGCGTATTTTTTTAGTTTATTTGCTATAATAAAAAAAGTAAACCAAAAAATGGAGTGTAATAATGGGAAATGTAAATAATCTAAAGCAATTTTCTTATAAAGAAATTGAACCATTAACAGATCAAATCAATGGACCGATTCTTGTTAGAGAAAACGATACGAAAGAATTTTTTGTCAAAAAATGTTACCCGCTTTATTTGCAGGATAATTTGATGACACTTCAAAAAATTAAACACAGTAATTTACCTAGCATTCAAGAAGTTGTGATCGAGGACGGGCAACTCTATTTATACGAAGAATTTATTCACGGGAAAACATTGACAGAAATCATTAAAACATCCGAAACATTGGAGACTAAAATGATTTTAAAACGCACGCTGGATTTATTAGAGGCTTTGATTGCTCTTCACAATGAAGGGTTAGTTCATCGTGATGTGAAACCCGGAAATATTATGCTGACGAATGATGGCGTACTAAAATTGATCGATTTTGATGCAGTGAGAGTATTTGAAGAGGAGAAAGAAACGGACACTGTGCAGTTAGGAACAATCGGTTTTGCCTCACCGGAACAGTTTGGCTTTGCGCAAACAGATGCCAGAAGTGATCTATATTCGGTAGGAGTCGTGATCAATGTTTGTTCAATCAAAGAGTATCCTAAAAAGCAACTGAGTTTCGATCCATTTTTACATGATCTTATTGTGAAAGCCACAAAATTGGACCCTAAAAATCGCTATCAGTCAGCAATGGAAATGCAAGCAGCTGTTAAAGAAAAATGGAATCAGTTAAACGCAGCTCAACAGCAGACAGTTGAACCAGTTGGAATTTCTAAAAAGGCCATTGATGATAGTGAACAGCAACATGTAAAGACGCCAATCCGTTCGTTTTTAGGCAACTATGTACCGGGATTTCGGACCGGCCAGCCATGGAAGATGACATTGGCAATTATTTATTATGTGTTTGTATTGATCGGGCTACCAGGGACTATTTACGAAGGCAGAACAATGAGTGAAAAGCTTTTAGTAGCGCTGGATGGTAGTATTCTTTTTATTTTACCTGTGCTGTTATTTACGAATTTTCTAAACTTTCATGAAAAAATTCCCTTGCTGAACGCTAAGAAAAATGTCCTGCGCGGAATCGGTTATAGTTTGTTGGTTCTTAGTTGGTTGATCTACTATGGTTTATTTTTATTTGTTACCAACGGAGGCGTTAGAAAGTAACTGAATAATTGCTTCATTAAAATTATGCAAAATGCATAAGATTCTCCTTTAGCATTTTAGTATGATGAACATGTATCAACGGACTAAATAACAAAGGAGACAAAAAAATGAGCATGAAGAAAATTGTTTTGATTGGGGTCGGCATTTTAGTAGTAGGCGGTATTCTAGCAAATATGGGCTCTGATTCTAAAGAAGAAGGAAGCACCAAAAAAGAAGCGACTACAAGTAACGTAACAAAACCTAAAAAAGGGACGACTACAAGCAAAGTAGTGGAAAAACAAGAAGAAGCCCCAGCTGAAACTGATGCAGGTGATTTAGGTGATTATCATGTTGTGATCAAAGAATTGACCTTTGCAAAAGATTACGATGGAGCAGATGTCGCGGTGATTGATTATGAGTTTACAAATAACAGTGATAAAAATGCGATGTTTGTATCATCGATCACAACAAAAGCTTTTCAAAATGGGATTGCCTTAGAATCGGCTATTATGATGGAATCAGGGTATGTGGATTCCTTGACTGAAATCCAACCAGGAGCGACATTGAATTTAAAGGTTCCTTATAAATTAGCAGATATGACCGCACCAGTATCCGTTGAGGCAACGAAATTATTTAGTAATAAAGTGAAATTAACAAAAGAGTTTATTTTGCAGTAAATTGGGGATTTAAAAGGGTTGAAAAAGGTGGTTTAGCTAGCTTTTCTTTCTTAGAAAATAACTAGCTTTTCGCTTCAAATGAAGCACAGGAATGAAGTACCATTCCTTATATATGGCTGTGTATTGGTGTTAGTAGAACAGGTAGCAGTTAAGATATCGTTATTTGGTCCGAAATCAAGTAGTCTTTGCTACCTGACTGATTTTCCAAATACGAGAATAGCCGCAACCACAAAAAAAGTGAACGCTTGGAGTAACATCCAAACGTTCACTTTTTTTTATTCTGGTGGTGGAACAGAGCTCTTCTCAGTAACTGAAACTGAATGGATCGGTTTAACCTTTAAAATATCTAAAAAGAAGGTAAAAATCGGGATACCGACGATCAAGCCCCAAACACCAAATAAACGTTCGCTGATCAGTAAAATAACAAAGGTATAAAAAATCGGTAAATCTGTTTTACTAGACATAAATTTAGGATTTAGTACATAAGATTCAAACAAATGTACGACAATGATCACTACTAAGATGTAAATCACATCATTAATACCGCCTTCAGAATAAGCAATAAAGCTTAATGGAATACAGGAAATAATCACACCAGCAACTGGTATCAAGCTTAAAATAAAAATCATGATCGCTAAGCTTGGCAGCTGATGGAACCCGATTAAAGCTAAGCAAATCGTTGTGATACCGGTATTAACGACTGCGATAAAAAATTGTGCTTCCATAACAACACCAAATGTATTGACAAATTTATCTGCAAAGAAGTAAATATCCTGGAAAAACCAGTCAAAATCACTTTTTAAAAATAACTTAGAAAAATCTGCCATTTGTTTTTTCTCGATCATAAAAAAGAAACTTAGGATGAACGAAAGGATAAATGAAAGGCCGATCGAGCCAATATCTTGAACATAACGCAGAAGAATACTAGCCCCATTTTGAATTTGAGACATTAAGTTTGATTTCTCTAGATAATTATCAATAACGACTAAAAGTTGATTATGATCATCTGTCGGAGTTTGATAAAAATGAATCACAGAATTATACATTTGAACCGATTGATGAATCAGAACCGGCACATATTTTGTAATGGCTAGATAGACTAAAAAAACAATCAAAGAATAGGTCGCCAAAACAAGGATGAGGGAGGGGATTTTTAAATAACGCTGAACAAATTTCACGAAATGGAGCGCTAAAAATGTAAAAATAAACGTTAATAAAATCATTGTGATCATACTTCTAGCTAAAAACAAAATAAAAATAACAATCGCTAAAACAAAAAATCGTCTTAAACGCTCGTTTTGAATAAATTTTTCATAAACCGACACAGACTTCACTCCTTATACAGTTTTACTTTATTTCATAATAAGATAACTATAATGCTTTTTCACATTTTAAGATAGCAGTTTTATCGATAAATCTAAAAAAATAACTAGATGTTAAAAAGTTTTTTTTAGAAGTGGTTATATATATATGTATAAGTGTTATTTTTATTTTGTTTAATTTGTATTAAACGTAGTATTTTTGTAATCTTTGGACATTGATGATTATTTTATTTTGTTATTCTATTGATATTAGCTCCTCTTTTTGTTAAGTTTAAAATACAAAAAGGAGGTTTAAAAGTGAAAAGAATTAAAAAAATAACTTTATGTATCGTTTTTGTTTCATTATTATTTTTTACGGGATGTAGTAGCAAAGCAAATGAAGGAGATCTAGATAAAAAAATCTATGATCTGGAAACAAGCTTCAAAGAAACATATCAATTGTGGGTAGATATGAAAAATATGGGAGAAATCAAGAATAAAGAGTATCCCAAAGATCTAAGAAAAGTAGCGACTGATTTTAAAATTATTGGGGATAAAGCAAAATTAAGTAGCTATCAAAAACTTCTTAGTGAACAAGACAAAATGATTTATGAGACGTATCGACAATTGTCTCCAGAAATTAAGGAACTTGCAAGAACAATTGAAAAGTCGAATTTTGAACAAGCAAAAACACACTATGAACTAATTCTAGAAAAAGAAGAAGGGGTAAAGGAGTAGGGAGATGATGAAAAAGGGCTGGAAAAGAAAAGGGATTACGTTGTTTGTTGCTGGAGTACAAGTTTTAGGCTTGTTTCCTTGGGGAGCACTCCAAAGTTTTGCACAAGAAAATGAAAAAGCAGAAACTGTTGGTTCAAGTGAAGTAATCGCTACACAAGAAAAAGTGAAAAAGGAAGATCTCGATCAGCAAACGCAACAAAAACTTAAAAAAGCGGAAGAAAGTACTGAGAAAGAAAACCAAACGACTGAAAAAGCAGATAATCAAACGGAAACAACTTTAGATGTTGCGCCACAATTAAAATCAGCGTTTGAAGCAGATGAAAAAAGTATGTTGGCATCGGTCAAAGAAGATATGGCAGAAAAAGGGCTGACGGAAATGATAACCGATCGTTCCGAGACAACGAAAACATTTGTTCATCCTGAAACTGGTGTGGGAGAAACTGTTGTATTTACAGAACCCATTCATTTTGAAAAAGAAAAAGACAACTGGCAGGAATTTAATGGTACTTTTGAAGAGGAAAAAGATACTTATATTGCAAAAGAGCAAGTTGAAGTTCAAGTACCAAATGAGGTGACTGAAAAAGAAGTACCGACAGTTAAGGTTGGTGATTCAAAAGTAGGGATCGGGTTACCAGACGATAAATACGAAGTTCAAGCGGTTAAAGATGACAAAGTTTTACTAGCTGCTGAAAATGATTTAGAACCTGTAGAAATTTCATATCAGCCAACTGGAGTGAAAGTCAGTCAATATATTTCTGAAGAAACCGATCTGACAACTGTTAAATTTGCGTTAAAGCTACCTGATACTCTGCAAGCGAAAGAAGAAAAAGAGCAGGGAATTATTGGTCTTTATGATGGTGAAAAGCTTGTGAGTGCTGTTCCTACACCAACGATTGAAACAATAACAGGTGATTTTATTTCAACTGCAGAGGCTGATTTTGACAGTAAAACGAATACCTTGACGCTAAGAGCTCTTGATCAAGAAAAAAGTCAAAACTTAAAAGCAGCACGTGTCAATGTCCAATTTGTCCAAGCGAAAATCGAGCAAGGAATTGAAGCGACTAGTATTCGTCAGTATGATGACAAAATGAATTATTGGTTCCAAGATTATATGTATATTGGCTATGATGATGGCTATAACGGAACATTAGGAGCAGCACATTTTGTTACTTATGGGTTAATCAAGATCCCTGATGCAGAATTGAAAAAAATTGGTAAAGGTAGAGAAATCGAATCAGCAAACCTTTCATTATTTAGAACAGGAGCACCAGGATTTTGGGGAGATCGTGCAAAAGATGGTAGTGGAAAAGTAGTCAATCGTCATTTTGAAGTTCATGGCTTGACTAAAGACATCGGAGCCTTTTCCAAAGCTACGTATAAAGGGTTTAGTGATGCAAAATTCCCTTATGGACCTCCTGCCAATGAATCAGGTAAAGAAACCATGATTGGTGGCATTGATCCAAATAACCGTAGAGTTAATTTTGATATCACTAATTTAGCAAACGACTGGATCAATGGCGGCAGTAATTACGGGATGATCGTTAAAACGAATAAAGTAACGTCTCATGAATTACCTTATTCTACGGCTGAAGTTTTTGCTGCACCAAAAGGTGGCGTAACGACGACATCTCCTTATTTAGTGATCAAGCATCGTGAACGTCCGCCAATCGATAAAAACATGCCGCTTAAAGATACCACCTTGAAACTGCGCCCCTTTGTCAGCGCTGATAATGACGGCTTAGTTCAGTTTCAAGCATTAGGGATGGATGGTATCGGTCGACCAGATGCTAAGATAAATTATCGTGTGATTGATACAAGTGATAAAAATAAAGTAACCTTCTCAGGAACAGATCCATCAATTGGGCGAGATTATATCTTCCCTAACTATCCAAAATTATTTGAACATGCTAATCGCTATTTAGAGCTTTCCAGCAATTGGCAAACCAATACATTACTGACCAGCTCTTTGAAGGAAAACCATCTTTACAAAGTGGAAGCCACGATCACGCATGGAACGGAAGAATCAAAACAAACCTATGATCAGTTCCAACTATATAAAGTAACGAGTCAAGATACATTACCACGTCTCTTAAAATTCTACGGATTAGAAAAACAACGGGCAACATTTATGCGGGATAATAACATGAAAGATGAATTATTGACCCAAGGAAACATTGTTTTTATTCGAAATCCAAAGAAAAATCAAGGAAAAGCTTATCAGTCACAACCACTTTCTAAGGCTGATAAAATCCGCTTAGATGCATTATCAGTTGGTCGAGGCAAACATTGTAAATACGGTTTTGAACCAATCAATATTGGTAGTGGAAATTTAATTTACGAAATGACAGATAGTGTTTGGTACGATTTTGAAGAAGAGCAACTGTTTGCCAGAACCTATAATTCTAAAGGCGGCGGTATGGATAGCCCAGTCGGCAGAAACTGGACACTAAACCAATACTTGACTTTAAACCAGTTAGAAGATAAATCAATGATGCTCACAAAAGAAGATGGTGGTAAAATCTTTTTTGACCGTGGGAAAGATGGGCGTTATCAAGTATCAGACGATTCGCCTTATACATTGACGAAAAAAATCAAAGATGAAAAACGCAGCTTCGAATTAACGAATACAGAACAAAAGTTGACCTATCTATTTGATGCAACAGGGCAAATAAGAAAAATCACGAATGCCTACGGTCAAACCAAAGAATACAGCTACGAAGAAGAAACTGGATTTTTAAAAGCAATCAAACAATTTAACGGCAGCAAAGTTTTATTTGATTGGGATGATAATGGGCACATAAAAAAAGCCACTTTCCCAGATCAGACAACGAACACCTTCGAATACGATGCAAAAGGAAACTTAACAAAAGTGACCGATGCGTTAGGGAAAAAAATAGCGTATACGTACAATGATAATCACTTTATGACCTCGTATTCTGATGACGAAGGAACATTACTTTATCAAAATAAATTTGATAAAGAAGGCCGTGTTATCGAACAAACGGATGCCAAAGACAATACTGTTACAATCACGTATGAAAAAAATAAAACGACGACGATCGATGGCAATGGAAACAAAGAAGTCACCACCTACAATGATCATTTTCAACCAACAAAGATTGAATACGCTGATGGTAAAAGCGAAATCAAGCGTTATAATGACCGCTACCAGCTGATCGAGGAAATTGATCGAGCAGGCAATAAAACCACCTATGAAAACGACGCAAACGGGAATGTGACTAAAACGATCTTTCCAGATGGAAGTACGGAAGTCAGCTTGTACAATGCTAGTAACCAATTGACAGAGCAAACGGATCGTTTAGGCAATAAAACCAATTATCATTACAATGAACAAGGAAAATTACTACAAACCATACGTCCAGATGGAAAAGCGATCACCTATTCTTATGATGGACAAGGAAAAATGACGAGTAAGACCGATGCGGATGGAGCCACAGAAAATTATACGTATCAGGCTGGTAATTTAACGTCGATCAGTGATGCTCATGGAGCAAAAACTGGGTATGAATATGATGCCAAAGGCTTGATCACCAAAGAATTCGATGCAGCAGGAAACGCTAAGATATTTAAACGAAATAAGCGTGGTGAACTGATTGAAGAAACAGATTTCAATGGGAATAAAAAGACCTATTCCTATAGTGCAGAAGGCTACTTGCTCTCAGAAACTGACTTTAACGGAAATCAGACAAGTTTCACATATGATAAATTAGGCAGAAAAATCGCTGAGATCAATCCTGCTGGCGGGAAACAAACGTTTGAGTATGATGCAAATGGAAATATCACCAAGGAAACAGATTATCTAGGGAATGCGAAAACATTTATTTATAACGAATTAAACCAAGTAATCGAAGAAAAAACAGCTACAGGTTCAATTACACGTTATACTTTAAATGCCCTAGGTGATCCTTTAACTGAGACAGTCGATGATAAGAAAAAAACGACCTATGCTTACGATAAAAATCAAAATCTAATCAAAAAAGTCGATGCACTAAAACAAGAAACAACCTATGAATATGACCAAAAAAATCAACGGATCAAAGAAACATATCCAGATCAAACGACGATTCTCTATGAATACGATGAGTTGGGAAATATAACGGCTAAAACCGATCGTAATGGACTGAAAACCACCTATTCTTATAACGAGAAAAGTCAATTGCTAAAGGAATTATCAGGTGATCGTGAAACAAATTATGCCTATGATTCACGAGGCAACAAAACAACGGAAATCGATCCTGAAAATAATCAGCATTCATTTGGCTTCAATCCGCTAGGTTATCTTTCAGAGCAAACCGATGCTGCTGGCAATAAAACAGTCTATGAAACCGACAATCAAGGGAATGTGACGAAAATCACGGATCCAGATGGTAACGTGTTAACCTACACATACGATGGAGAAGGTAACGTTCTTTCACAAACCGATGCGTTGGGAAATAAGAAACTATCCACATATAATTCGTTGAATCAGCTAGCCACAACAGTTGAACCAACGGGGGATATTACCCAATATCATTATGATGCCAACAGTAATTTAGTTGAAAAAATCGATGCATTAGGCAATAAGACAACCTATAGCTATACGAAAGATAATCAATTACAAGCATCAACTGATCCATTAGGCCAAATAACGCAGCTCTCTTACGATGCTAGCGGAAATTTAATTTCATTTGAAGATGCAATCGGTCGAAAAACAACGTATTCCTACGATTTATTAAATCAATTAACCAAAGAAGCAACACCAGGAAACGTCACGATCAATTATAGCTATGATGTTCTTGGTCAGCGCATCAAGCAATCCGACAGCAACGGTAAAAGTGAAAGCTACACCTATGATAAAAACGGTCAGATGCTTACAGCAACAGATGAACAAAAACGAAAAATTTCCTATGAATACAATCTTTTTGGTGAAAAAATTGCCGAAACGGATGCTGCAGGAAATAAAACAATCTATGCATACAATAAGTTAGGGCAGCAAACGACAATCACTCACCCACAAGAAACGAGTCAAACATTAACCTACGATAGTTTAGGACATGTTCTGGAAGAAGTGATGCCAAATGGCGGGAAATATACCTATAGTTATGATAAACGTGGTAATTTGATCAAAGAAAGCAATCCATTAGGCGAAACACAACGTTATGCCTATAACAAAAATAGTCAACTGGTTCAGTCAATAACCGCTAAAAATGAGGTCACAACCTATAGCTATGACAAAAATAATCGCTTGATTGAAACCAAAGACCCTTTAGGAAATAGTCAAAAAATCAAGTATGATGCTAATGGCAATGTCCTATCAGAAACGGATGCTGAAGGAAATCAAACAACCTATGCCTATGATGGCAATAATCAACTGATCCAAACAATCAATGCTAAAAAATTCCAGCAAACGGTAAACTATGATCCCGTTGGACGGAAAATTGCTGAAACAGATTTCAATGGCAATAAAACAAGTTATGAGTATAATGCCAATGACCAACTATTGAAAAAAACAGAACCAAATAAACGCATCACAACCTATGAATATGATGCACACGGAAATCTTTCAAAAATCACAGATCCTAAAAAAGCTGTGACAGAAATGACCTATACCTCCGATGGTCAGCTTGCTTCTGAAACAAATGCCAAAGGGTATAAACGGTTATATGAGTATGACGCTTACCGCAATTTACTTGCTGTGAAAGACAATGTTAGAAAAGAGCCGCTTGAAACGTATCGTTATAATCACTATCAACAGCGCATAGCAGAAACCAATGCAGCAGGTAAAAAAACGACTTACGACTACAATAAATTTGGACAGCTCACAAAACTGACTTATCCTAATAAAACGAGTGTTGCCTATAGTTATGACTTACTAGATCGAGTTTCTGAAATGACAGATATTCGTGGTAATAAAACGAAAACAGAATACGATGAAAATGGTCAAGTGACCCGCTTTATCGCGCCTGGTGAACAAGTTTCCACCTACGAATATGACAGTAATGGAAATGTGACCAAAGAACAAGATCCAATGGCCTTTACTTCTAGTTACACGTACAACAAATTAAATCAAGTAGCAGAAGAAACCGATGAACTTGGACATAAAACAACCTATGCTTATGATCAATTACAGCAAGTCGCAAAAATCACAGATCCTAGAAACCATCAACTAAGAATGGACTATGATGGTAACGGGAATTTAGTAAAAGAAACGGATGCAAAGGGCAAAGAAAAACATTTTGGCTATGATGCAAACGATCAACTGACTAGCGTCAAAAATCGCTTAGGAAAAACAACTAATTATACCTACGATCTTCAAAGCAATTTGACCAGTGTCAAAGATGCCCTTGGTAATCAGACTACCTTCAACTATTCGCCAACAGGTGAGTTGGACAGTGTTCTTTCAGCCAATGGGAAAAAAGAAAGTTACGAGTATACGTTAGATGGACAATTAGCGCAAACAACTACACCAAAAGAAGAGACGATTCAATACAAGTACGATGAAATGAATCAGCTTGTCGAAAAAGTTACCAAAAATGCCAACTTCACGTATACCTTTACGGATGAAGAAAAAATGAAAAGTGCGGCTTATGAAACAACGGAGCCAACTGTAGCAATCGACAATGAAGCCTTGAAACAAGCGATACCAACCAAAGGCGAGGTGGCATTTGAATACAATCAATATGGAGATTTAACAAAAGCAACCGATGAAAAAGGTGAAAACTTAACCTACAGCTATGATGCTTTAGGACGCAAGACTAGCGTGACCTACCCAAGTGAACGAAAAATCACGTATGAATACGACAAGAAAAATCAACTAACTGTTGTAGCAGATGGTGATCAAAAAACGGTATACGAACACGACGGAGCAGGTCAAATCAAAAAAATCAGCTATCCAAATGGCACAATCACACAATATGACTATTTAGCCACAGGAGAAATCAGTTCAGCTGAAACCTTAGAAGCCAATGGAAAATCATTAGCAAAAATGACCTATGCGTACGATGAAAATGACAATCTCCAAAAAGAAACGATTCAATACCCGAAATTAACACTTGAAAAAACGTATGAGTATGATGCCGAAGATCAACTGACGAAAGTCATCGAAGTCGAAGGCAAGAAAAAGACTGAAATTGAGTACTATTACGATGATGCTGGAAATCGAATCACCTATTCAGAAAAGGTCAATGACAAAGAGAAAACCTTCTATGAATACAAAGTCAATAATATGAATCAAGTCACCGAAATCACAAGTGAAAAAGGCGCCAAATTTGAGTATGATGCCAATGGCAATGTCGCCAAAAAAATCGCCATGACCGGTGAAGTGACCACATATCTCTATGATGTAGAAGACCGCTTGATCCAAGAAACGAGCAGTAACGGTGTTTATACTTTTTATGGCTACGATGCACTAGGTAATCGCGTGATCAAAGGCACAGCAACCGAACATGGACGCCGGATCAAAACCGATCTAAAAGCTTGGATGAAACAAACCGATCGTACTGCCCAATTAGCGCTAAACAACCAAGATGTCACCTTACATGAAATCTTGACTGCTGTAGCGAAACAGCCAACCATGGCCGATCGCTTACGCTGTTTACCAAAGGATCGACCATGGCGTAAAGACCATGATAAACCAAGAAAAACCGTTGAAACGGAGAAACTAAAAAAAGAACTGGATAAAAACCATTCGATCAAAATCGTTACGTCATTGAATGAATATAATCAAGAACACACTAGTCCAGCCAAACTCACGCAAGAAACCTATGATAAGAAAGTCAAAACGACCCAAAGACAAGAATTTACCTTTGGCGAAGAAACCGATATCTTAGGGGACCAAGAAGATCAATACCATCGTGATGGTTATAGCAGTATTGGAACGATCACGAATCGACAAAGCGGTGAATTAATCACCAATACCTTGTATAATGAATATGGGGAAGCCACCTTACGTTTAGAAAATGAGTATGGCTACCGCAGTGAATACCATGATCAGTCTAACCGGATCCATTTACGTGCTAGAGAATACAGCACCACAACAGGCCGTTTCCTACAAGAGGATACCTGGTATGGAAAAGTGGAACAACCTCAAAGCCAGAACCGCTATATCTATGTAGAAAACAACCCGCAGAAATACCGTGACCGCAGCGGAAATGCAGGTTGGTGGTCTAAGGCTTGGAATAATGTGAAGAAAACTGCTAAAAAGGTCTGGAACGGAGTCAAACAAGGCGCGCAAAAAGTCTGGAACGGTGTCAAAAAGGTAGCAAGTGCTGTTTGGAATGGCGCAAAAGCTGTCTGGAATGCCGTTGTACCATCCTCACCTCGTGCTTCAAGCTCTTGGGGCACAATACCATCAGGCGTTCGTTACGTGGGAAATTATGGTGGAAGAACGTATTACCCACAACGAAATTACGTCGGTGTCAATTATATCCGAGGAAGAAATGGACAGCCTGTTGGTTATCAGACATACAGTCAGGCGCTGTATTATCAAAGTGCGGCTTATCGCTATCAAGTTCAGGTTCAACGTGCGCAAGCCACTCGTATGATGGCAACCGTTCGGATCAAGAAAGTTTGTGATACGGCGGATAAAAAATGGACAGGTAAGAATAAAGGGTTGGTTGTAGGAGCCGCCTTTGTGATTCCAATACCAAGAGTCCCAGTAGTCCCACCTGTAACGACGATACCTAAACCAGATCTAGATACTGGAAACTTCTCATTTCCATCTTTACCAAAAGTCCCAAGTGCACAAGACCTTGCTAATGGGATAGTAGGCTGGTTTATTGGGGATTATATTCAGAAAATAGCAAAAAATAGCGATTTAGATACTGGAAAGTGGGCTAAGGGTTCATATAAAACTGAAAAAGATTCCTTAGAAGATCATTTTGATAGACATGGGAAAGAAGTTGGGGCAGAAACTGTTGAAGAATATCTGAGAAAAGCAGAAGAATTTGCAAGAACAGCTAAGAAAGGTGTTCAAGGGAAACCAGTTAAAGGAGATACACCAGGAGTTAAAAGGTATAGAAAAAATGGTAAGTATATAGATTTGGCACCAGATGGTTCCGTTATTTCTTTTGGAAAATAACTATATATATTATTTGAGGGGTGACGTGCTATGAATGAAGAGACAAAAAAATATAGATTAACTGAAAAATATATACAGTATAAAGGGCGCATTTTATATAGAATCCAAGCAATTAAAAACTTTTCGGATGTAAACTGTGGGGAGTATGGTGGATTCGTAGAATCGGAAGAAAATTTGAATCAATATGATAATAGTTGGGTATATGACGAAGCAAAAGTATATGGTGATGCTAGGGTCGAACATGCCGCGAATGTGAAAGAATCTGCAGTCGTTTTTGAGAATGCTATTATTTTCCAATATGCTGTAGTTAAAGGTAATGCAAAAGTTTATGGCAATGCTTGGATTCGTGAATCTGCACACATTTCTGGTCAGGCAAGAATTTATGACGAAGTAAGAGTTGCTGGAACAGTTAAGGGAAACAGTATTATAAGTGGGGACGTGACTATATATGGTAATGCATATATTAGAAGCAAAGGAACCGTCCGTACGTCTAGTGACTATGTTATAGTAGAGAATATTAATTTAGACAATCAAATACTGACTATCTATAAAGCTCGAAATAACGAAATTTATGTAACAAATCAAGAAGGTTATGAACAGAGTCTGGAAGCGTTCATGACAAATGAGAAGGATTGTGGTGAGGTTATTTATGGAGTGTTATTAATAAATGGATTTAATCTAAAATAAAAGTGAAGGAAAGTTATCTAATGGAGAAAAAATATCAATTGACAAAAGAATCTATAGAAATTGATGGGCATAAATTATATAGAATCCAAGCAGTCAGAGAGTTTAGTGTAGTAGAAAAAGGTGAATACGGTGGGTTTATAGAATCAGAAAAAAATCTGAATCAATACGATGATAGTTGGGTTAGTAAAGATGCAAAAGTCTATGAGCAGGCATATGTAAAAGATTATGGTGAGGTAAATCAGGAAGCTGTGGTCAAAGGGAATGGAATTATAGAAAAATTTGGGAAAGTTTTCAATAATGCTGTAGTAGATGAATTTGCGTGTGTAACAGGAAATGCTCAAATCATCCAAAATGCTTCAATAGCTGGACATGCAGTTATAACTGATGCTGTAGTTATAAGTGGTGATGCACAAATTTTTGGCGATGTAAAAATTACTGGCGTAATGCATATTGGTGGTACTGCCGTAATATCAAGTTTGGATGATTATTTTTCTATCTCCTCAATGGATGAAAGTATACTGATAATTGCTAAAGGAAGAGGACAAGAAATATGGGCGTATAGAACGGGCCTATCAACTGTTACTTTCACAGAATATAAGAAGCAGGTTTCTTCTCTAGAGTTTGAATTGGTTCTAAAAATTCTTAGCTTAAAAGGATGGATTTGAATGATGTAAGCAACATGTAATAGCGATCTTAAATTTTAGTTATCTAGGCTGAAAAAATATAGTAATATTAATATTCAAAAATTGCAATAAAAAATATTGAAGATTATGCAAAAAAGCATGAGACTACTGGAATAGGCAACTAGGCAAATAACTTGAAAAGGAGTAGAGGTAGATAATGTTTAAATGCTTAATTTGTGGCTTTAATAAACTGGAAATGGAACCATATGGAAAAGAATATCCTTCGGGTGAAGTTTGTTCTTGCTGTGGCTTTCAATTTGGTGAAGATGACGACAAAGGAATTTCTCATGAGCGATGGAGAGAATCTTGGATAAAAAAAGATTGTCCTTTTTGGTATAGTCCTGATTGTCCAGAAAATTGGGATGTAGAAAAACAATTAAAAGAGAGTGGAGTCGTTTATAAAAAGAGTGATGTGATAAAAAATAGTTGTCCAGTCTGTGAGTTTGATGGATTATTTGAACCAGCTTATGATGAAGAATATGGATACCCTTCAGATGATATTTGTCCATGTTGTGGTTTTCAATTTGGTCTGCATGATTATCCAGAAAAAGTTAAAGGTATAAAAAAATGGCGTGAAAATTGGATATTAGGAGGTTGTCAATGGCACTTTAAACCAGACAAACCAGCAGAGTGGTCACCTCGACCACAGTTGACGAATTTGGTGAATCAGCAATACGAGAATCATCAGTAGAAAAGGTAATCAAAGTTGGAGTAAGCTAAGTATTTTTACAGCTTACTCCGACTATATACATAATTTATTCAGTAGCGCTAATTACGTCTTTATCAATAAATAAATAGTAAGTAACTCAGGACTTGTCGTAGGAATGGCATTTGTGATTCACATTCCAAGAGTACCAGTAGTCCCACCTGTAACGATGATACCTAAACCAGATTTAGATAATGGAAACTTCTCATTTCCATCGTTACCAAAAGTCCCAAGTGCACAAGACCTTGCGAATGGGATAGTTGGCTGGTTTATTGGGGATTATATTCAGAAAATAGCGAAAGATGCTAATAAAAATACCTCAATAAAACCAGAAGCAAAATACAAAGGTAGTAAAAAGCATGGGGTGAACTGGAAAGAAGGGCCTGCTACAGCTAAAAGCGAAGGAACACCTCAGGGACAGTGGAGTAATAAAGATTTGGATTATGCTTCTGAATTAGCAAAAAAATTAGGAGCAAGAGAGAGTGGGTACTTTGATTTACCGCCGGGTTCCTCTTCAGTTGTTCATAAACCGGATGGGAGTACAGTTCCAGCTAAAAGGATATGGATAAGAAATAATGGGACAGGCACATTTCATGGGTATCCATCAGAATAAGAAAGGAAAATTTTGTAATGTTTAGAATACAAGCAAGTAACCCAAAAATAAATAGTAATGGAGCAATGGAAATAGAAGATATTTCAGATTTGTCTGATTTAATAGAAAGTGCTTATATTTTGCATACAGAAGATATGATAATGTTTTGGAATTATATTCCAATAGTTGTTTCGTATAAATATAATTTAAGTGAACTGATAGATGATATTTTAGAAATGCTATTTCAGCTTCGAACGAAAGAAGAAGGAACGATGACTATTGAATGGCCTTCAAGTTCATTTCATGGTGTTTGGAATATGTCTTGGCAGGGTAATGATTGCCTAACAATTGATTCAGAGTGGACATCAGTTGTGGGAGGAACGAAAAAACTGTTAAATGATGATTCTAGAATAGAATTATCAAAAAAGGGTTTTGTCGCAGAATGGAAAAAAGTGTTGGAAAATATTATTAATGGTTTGCGGGAGATAAATAAAAATAATCTTTTGAATTCTGCTATTCAAAAGATTGAAATAGAATATAAAAAAATTGAAAAGTATGGTGAATTATACCAAACTTAATCTAGTAATAAGTGCTATTTCTTATTGATTGTGAATTGAAAATAGAATTTAAAAATCCAGAGTAGCTGTATATTTTAGTTGCTCTGGATATATACATAAGCGAAATTGATTACATCCGAGGAAGTAATAAGGAGAAAAATGAAACACAAGAAGGTTGGGTAAAAGGAAAGTTATTAAATGACAGCACTAAGGTATGGGATGCTGGAAAAGTGATAGGTTCCAATGGAAAAACTGGTGTGAGAGTGCATATTGATGGTGCTGGACGAATACATGGTTATCCAGTTGATCCTAAACAGTATTTAAAATAGTAGGAGGATAAGTTTTTATGTTGAAAACCCCATTAGGAAATATTCGATTATTTGAAAATAATATAGAAAAGAAATATAGCTACAAATCACTAAAAGTTAATAGTAAAAATTATTTAGTTGATAAACGAATCAGTATTGCATTGAAAATTACTCAGAATGTTGAAAATGTAAAGTTCATCCTAGATATTGATGAAAATGAAGTGATAAAAAGTGAAATTGAATCAGGAGAAGATTTATCATTAATAAGTTTTTTTAAAGGTAATTTAAAATTGAGTATAGGAACAATAGGAAATACTACTGGTGTTGATTATTTCTATTTAAATAATGGAATGGACTTAACTCTCAATAAAGAGACTCATATTAAGGAACTAATATTTTATATAGCTTGGCTCAACATGGAAAATCCAAAAGAGGAATCTATTTTTACTTGGTTTGCTGCTGATCCAACATTAGATTAGTAGTAAGTTGAAATATAGATGAAGACTGTAGCTATTTATTTTTAATTGAAAAATAGAGTTTGAAAATCTAGAGTAATGGAGCAAATCATGATGGAAGTTCCTGAGAAAATTCTAAAAGCAAAAGAGGTTTTGAAAAAAGAAAGGGCGAAGTCGCTTATGATGAAAAAGGCAATAAATTTAGATATTAGACTTGAAGATGGTATTATTCCAATAATTCAACCAATTAATAGCGATAATACGAGCATTGATAGTAAGTTATGGAATCTATATATTCAATCTGAAGATTATGCTGAGCTGTTTAGCATAGCCCAAAAAACGTATATAAAAGTTGCACTAGATATTTTTAATAAGCCAATGACTAACGAAGATCCTCGATTAAATTTGCTTTCAAATGACTACTTCAAACTAAGTCAAGAAACTAAATTTCTTTATTTTATAAAAAAAGTTTTTGAATTAAATAAAGAAAAGTGCTACATCGATCTTGGGATTTTTGAAAATAGTCAAATCTTAACGGAGTTTCTGATAAACCAAGAGAAACACTTGGATCAAATAGATAAATATATCTTGTTAAATCAAATTGAGGTTCTAAAGACTAGTAAAAATACTGTTTATTTAATAGATGATCTTAATCTATTAAATATGTTTTTTAAAGGTTTTTTAAGAGAAAGTTTGTGGAGTAGTCTATATTTCAATACTGTTCCTTTAATTATAAAAACAAATTATGACATCAGTTTACCGTTAGTTTTTCAGAATGAAGAAGATAAAAAAAGATACGAAAAAATTGCAAATGAGAGTGGGTTGTTCTTTTTGTAGTCTAAATGAACTTGAGATCAAATGATGTAAAAGTGCATAAAACAAAGACGGAAGAGATAAAAATTATATTTGAGTTTAGTGTTGGAAGTTACTTGCTTAGAATTCGGAGTGTAGGAGTTTAAAAGAAAAGGTGATGTAATGTATACATGCATAGTTTGTGGTTATAAAGATTTAGAAATGGAATCTTATGGAAAGGAATACCCTTCCTGTGAAATTTGTTCTTGTTGCGGCTTTCAATTTGGAATAGATGATGATAAAGGAATTTCTCATGACTTATGGAGAGAAACTTGGATAAAAAAAGATTGTTCTTTCTGGTATACTCCTGATCGACCAATCGCTTGGGATGTGGAGAAACAATTAAAAAGTATTGGAATTATGTATAAGAAGAAAGATGCGAATAAAAATATTTGTCCTGTTTGTAAATATGATGGACTAGATGAGCCAGCTTACAACAGTCTTGGATATGGTTCATATGATATTTGTCAAGGTTGTGGTTTTCAATTTGGCTTAGATGATTATCCTGATAAAAATAAAGGGATACAAAAATGGCGAGAAAATTGGATAAGAGGAGGTTCTAGTTGGTATTCAACAAGCTCGATTAAACCAAATTGGAATCCCACAGAGCAATTAATTCATTTGAGTAAAATCAAAAAATAGTGAGAGTAATTATTTTAATAAAGAAAGTTTGTAATAAGTGAATAAACTAGAAAATTTATTATTTTAGATAGGATAAGCCAATAGAGTTTATAAGAAGAAAAAGGAGCTGTTGTATATGGATTTTGAATCACGTAGAAAAATTTTAATAGACGATATATTACTATATGAACCAATCGTAAAAAGAAAATTATTAATGTTTATTAATAAATTGATTTGGAAATTCACTAGTTGTTTATTGTTATCAATATTATTATTTAATCTATATTATTTTGTATTTGAATGGAAAAATATAGTATCAAACATCTTTACTGGAACCCTGATTTTTCTATCATTAGTCTTTTTAATAAAGCTATTACAATTTAAATGGTTGGTAACAAGTAACTACCATATTTGGGCAACGAAAAAACTAAAGCTAATTATGATATCTGAGTTGGATTGGTATTCGGATGATAACTATTTATATAATAAACTTATAGTTGGAAAAAAAGAGAAGACTATACGGATACAAAGAAAGTCGTTAAAATTATTGAAATCAATGGAGAAAAATCACTATTTTATTTGTGAAGAAATGGACTTCAATAAAATGTATACTTTTTCTTCAAAAGAACTATTCGTAGGTCAACTATCAGAAGCTGTAGTAATAAAGACGTTATGTTAAAGTTATATTTAATACTAAAAGAGTACGAACTATTATCAGAAAAAATGGATAATAGCTTGTATTCTTTTTATATATCCCTTTTTAAATTTTAAAAAGTTGTTCCCCTTTACAAAAGGAACGTATGTTCGTATAATTGATTGTGAAATAGAATAAGGAGAGGATCGCTATGTTTTTTGATTATGCAAAAGAATCCAGAAGAGTGATTTTTTGTATTGACGTAAAATCCTTTTATGCCTCAGTCGAGTGTGTGGCTAGAGGATATGACCCGCTTGAAAAAATGCTTGTTGTGATGAGTCATGCTGAAAATACGGGCGGTCTTGTTCTAGCCTCTTCGCCAAAAGCCAAAGAAGTGCTAGGCATCACCAATGTGACACGAAAATATGATGTGCCTGATCATCCGGAATTAGTGATTGTACCGCCTCGGATGAATGAATATATCAAAGAAAACATGAAAATCAATGCTATCTACAAAGAATATGTTGCAGAAGAAGACTTACATATTTATTCGATCGATGAATCTTTCTTAGATGTGACAGCTAGTTGGAAATTATTTGGACAAACACCAAAAGAATTGGCTAAAGTCATCCAACAAAGAATCAAAAAAGAAACAGGTCTAGCAATTACAATTGGAATGGGTGATAATCCTTTATTAGCCAAATTAGCGATGGATATCGAATCAAAACACAATAATGAACGATTAGCTGAATGGCATTATGAAGACGTTCCTGAAAAGGTCTGGCGTATTGAATCAATGACAGATATGTGGGGAATTGGTCATCGCTTAGCTAAACGGTTAAACAATCTAGGAGTTCGTTCCGTATATGATTTGGCTCATGCGGATTTAAATAGTCTTAAAAGAAATTTAGGGGTCATTGGTGAACAGCTATACGCACATGCGCATGGCATCGATCGCAGTCGTTTATCTGAAAAATACATACCAGAAGAACGCTCGTATAATAATTCCCAAATTTTGATGCGAGATTACTTGAAGCAAGAGGAGATCGAAGTGGTGATTAGAGAGATGGCAGAACAAGTGGCGGCACGTCTACGAAAAGCCCATTGCCAGACCGAATGTGTGCATTTATCTGTGGGGTTTTCCAAAGCTGGTCAAGCGGGTGGCTCAGGTTTTTCAAGGCAAATGAAAGTCCCTTTAACAAACAGCAGCAAAGTATTGATCGACTACTGTTTAACCATTTTTAGGCAGCATTGGCACGGAGAAGAAGTACGACATATTGGAATTACCTATTCCAAACTGAACTACAGTACTTATGTACAATTAGATTTATTTCATGAGCCAGATGAGCAACTGAAGGAACTAAAACTAGACCAGTTGATTGACGAAATTCGCCAGCGTTTTGGCTACGTTTCATTGGTCCACGCAAGTTCTGTTTCATCTGGCGGTACAGCAATTTCCAGAGCATCGCTCGTTGGCGGACACGCAGGAGGAATGGAGGGCTTGCAATGAGTAAGGAACGAGATTATTATTTTGAACAATATCAAGATCGGAAAATGAAAAAATGGGCAGGCTTTTATTTATCTGAACATACAGCAATCATTGAACAAGAGAAGAACAAACAACCAGCTGAAAAGAAAAGACAAATGAGTTGGTCAGAAATCGATGAAGTGTTAGCTCAGGCTTTTCAAAATCAGGTTGAAGTGATGATTCAAAAAGAAGAACTAGATTCTGAAGGAAATTATGGAGCAGATATTATTGGTCTGATTCAAGGTCATGACGAATTGGGAATCTATGTAGGAGGACATAAGATTGGCTATGACGAAATACGTCATGTCCAGTTACACTAAAAAAAACATCTAACTTTATATACGGTGCTAAAGTTAGATGGTTTTTCAGATTTAACGGTGAGTGACTAGAAAGAATTCAGCTAATGCGAATAGAATCATCATTAGTGCAATCAGACCGCAGACAATTATATGACGCCGTTTATGCATCATTACGATTGCAATAAACTCTCTTAAAAAGGCATTGGGTAGAAAATAGAAAGCTGTTCGAGCCCCAATCCCATCTGCTTTCAGATTGGCCATTTTGGCAAAAAGTCCGGCACGAAATAGATGAAAATTGTTCGTCGTGAAAATCGCTTGAAAACCAGTTCCCCCAAAATCTTGCTCCATGATTTCTTTTGAAAAGCGCATGTTTTCTAAGGTGTTTTTAGAATTGGTTTCAACTAAAATAGCTTCTTCAGGAATCCCTTTTTCAATGGCATATTGTTTCATCGCAATACTTTCAGCGATATGCTCATCGTCACCTTTACCACCAGACATCAAAATTTTTGGTGGATTCAAAGTAGCGTTGGACTGGGCTTGGTAAAATTGAATCGCTTTTTCGATTCGTTTGCCTAAAAGTGGCGGAACTGTTTTGCCATCAATCAACCCTGAGCCTAAAACAATAATGAAATCCTGCTCATATTTTGGCTGATTAAATTGATAAATGATCGAAATCGTTAAAAAATTATAGAAAACGATTGAAAAATAAAACATGATGAAGGGTAAGATACCAAATAATAGTGAAGCCCACTGCGGCAAAATTCGCGCTGAATAATAATTGAAAATCAGAAAAACGGTCAAGCCGATAGCTAAAAGCAAGGTCAATAAATTCGCTAATGAATGACCTTCTTTACGCATAACGACAATCGCATTCCAATATAAAAAAGCGAGTAAAGCATAAAGGCCAATCAATAGCAGTAACAACAAGACGACACCTGTGATCCCTGCTAAAATAATCAATAGTGGATTCATTGTTCTAACAAGTAAAACGCCTAAATAGGTCATCCCGACAACTAAAAACAAATTAAAGAATAACCCATTGATTAATCTACGTTTTTCCTTGAAATAACAGAAAAGGAAGAACAATAAAAAGCTTGATGGAATTAAAAAATAATAAGTATGAAGTTGTATTTCTAAAAAAATGACATAAATAATAAAACAAAGTGAAAACCAAAGCAACTCAAAAAATTTCCAATTTTGGTTTATCTTTTTTTTCCGCCATTTCGGAATAATAAAAACGCCAATAAGATAAATAAGCCCAATGATAATACTAAAATAATTCCCCATAGATAGAACTCCTTCAATAAATGATTTCACATTAGTATAACGAAAAATAAGCGAAAAAAAAACTACAAACCTTAAGTTAATGTAAATATCTTATGATATAAGTGAATAAGTCCGACTTAGAATGAAAAAATAGAAGAGGTTGGGACAGGAGTGTTTAACCCCGAGAAATAAGAAGGAATTCACGAAAATTGCTCTTCAAATTTTTGTGAATTTTAGCTTATTTCCGAAGGGGTTGCTTCTGCTCCCACCGTTTATTCGTATTTAGGGTGTGAAACAAAAGTGCTTTTTACTTTTGTCCCACATCACTCCATTTCAGACTTATTCAGAAGAACGAGCTGGAAAGGTGATAAAAAAGCTAGTTCCTTGGCCTTCTTTTGACACTAATGAAAGATGCCATTCATATTTTGCAACAATTGAGGTAACAGCGAAAAGACCAAGACCAGTCCCTTCATCAGCAGATTTTGTTGTAAAGAAAGGTTCAAATATTTTTTCTTGTAATTCGGTGGGAATCCCTGGACCGTTATCAGAAATTTCCAAGGTAACAAAACGATTCATCTGATTCATCTGATAACTTGTTTTTTTCAGCTGTTCAGTTAATTCTTTTGAAGCAGGTGAAACAGTTACATAAATTTCTTGCTGGTTTGTTGTATTCTCTTTAGTCGCTTGATAGGCATTGGTAATCAAATTGTAGATTAAATTCTGTAAATCGGTTTCTTCTAATTTTGTTGTCCCTAGATTTTCTTGGATAGACAGAGTCAATTGCACTTTTTTTGGAATGATCTCTCCAATCAAGTGAGTTGCAACCCCGATAGCCGCTGAAATATCGATCCATTCTTGAACGCTTTTTTGAGGTTTTGAAAAGCGTAGAACATTGGATGAAAGTTGTTTTCCCTTTTGGGCAGAGTGAAGAATTTCCTCTAAATCTGCTTTTAATACAGGATCTTCTCCATGTTCTTCCAACAACAACTGAGTGTTGCCGATAATCGGTGTTAAGAAATTATTCATATCATGGACGATCGATGTTGTCAGTAGACCGACTGTTTCCATCTTATTTCGTTGGTAAAGCTCTAATTCTAATTGATGCTGCATTTTTTGTTGTTTTTGTTTTTCGATCAGTTGACGGTTTTCTGCTTCGATTGTTTCTTTTTTTCTAAAATTATGAATAAACAACGAGCAAATGATAATTAAAAGTAATAATAAAACTAAAAGGAAGGACAACACAATGACAAAGTTAATAATATCATCATTTCGTTCATTATAATCAGCGTTGATTGCAACGACCCAATGAGCAAGACCTACATCGATCCATTCAAAAGCACTGATTTTTAAGACCTCAGTTGGTGTATCTTCATCCCACCAATAAGATTTATAGGTTAGCTTTCCTGAATCATGGCTGAGCTGATATTTTTCGAGACGTTTTAAATCAGAATAATCAAAATCAGGATACAATTCTTCTCGCCCATTAATAATATCTAGGCCAACCTGCTGAGCGACTGGATGCATCACGACGGTCATTGAGCGATCTTTGATCATGGGATAGCCTTTGTAATCTAATTCAAAATCTTGTAAGAAGTTTTTATAAAATGCTTCTAGATTTAGCGGTAAAATCAAATAGCCATCGATAGTGCCAGCTGAGGTACGGATTTCTTGATAAAAATTGACATAGGCCTTTTTATCGATAAAATAGGAATCACCATTTTGTGCAGTGGGTTTATCAAGTAGCTGCTTTAGGGACAAATCATGGCTGATAAAGGGACGAATCGTTTGGATATCAGCGGTCGTTACCTGTTTTTCCTGAGCGTCCCAATGAAAAGCATAAAGAGGAGTACCGTCAGGTTCGATGTAAAAAAGAGCATCGGTTTCATTGTTTAGTGACTCAAAAAAAGTGTTTAGAGAAGAGGCACTGTTTTTTAGGTAAGTCGCCGGATCATCACTATTTTTTAAATTTCCATCGATCGCTAGATAGTTGAGTGCTTGATGGCGATTTTTCATGGACAGTTGGATCACTTTTCCAACATACTCTGTCGACTGAAGTAAAAAATCTTGACCACTAGCAGTCGTTGTTTTACGAATGATAGAAAATCCTTGAATTGCAAAGAAAACGGATACAACAATAAAAACAGTCATCGCTGCGATCATGATGTTTACAATTCTGTTTGTTCGTTTCATTGGTCTAGCTCCTTTTAAAAGTCTGTTCATATCATAACAAGTTCATGTTGAAATTTAAAGTTAATTCAGCTATTGTATAGATAATGTAAAAAAGAATAATGAGGTGTGCACGTTGCGGAATGAAAAAATTTTAGTGGTAGATGATGATCCGGCAATTCGTCGATTGATTTGGAAGTCGCTTCAGTCAACGGGATTATTAGTTTATCAAAGTGATACGATCGAAAAAACGCTGGATATCATGAACCGAGTAGAGTTTCAATTATTTCTTTTAGATGTTAGTTTAGAACATGAAAATGACGGCTACCATTTAGCTCAATTGATCCGAGAACGTCAGCCTTTGACACCCATTATCTTCGTTAGTGGGAAAAAAAGCGAGCAAGATATCATCAGTGGTCTAGAGTCAGGAGGGGATGTCTACCTTTCTAAACCATTTGCGCCAGATGTATTACGAGCGCAAGTTGTCAGTACATTAAATCGAACAGAGCAGTTATTGACATTAAGCCAACATCGGGATGAAACGATGTTGAGAGAGGGTATCTTTTCATTCGATAAAAATCAGTATCAATTTAGCAAGAATGGTGAAATCGTGAACATGACGTCTAAAGAAATCATGATGATTTTATTTTTTATGGAAAATCCTTATCAAGTATTTAGTAAGGAACAAATTTATGCCAGTGTTTGGAGTGACGGTGACATGGATAAGAATCTGATCACGGTATATATCAACTACTTAAGAAATAAAATTGAAGATGACTCTAAAAAACCGAAATATCTGCAGACAGTATGGGGGATTGGCTATCTGTTTAATCCTGAAGGGAAAGAGGCAGGGAATAGCGTTTAGTTGATCGTTAGTATAGTGATAAAAACAGGTGGTGATCAATCAATGGTCATCACCTGTTTTTATATTATTTTATGTAAAACTCAAAATAGACCTTCCAAGCGACCAAAAAAGAAGCTTAATGCAACTAAATCGGCTGAACCACCAGGACTGAGATGTTCTTTGATCAGTTGTTGATCGAACAGAATCAAAGCGTCGTCTAGTTCTTTTTTAGAGCTGTTTATGGAAAACGTTTGTAAAAGTTCAGTCGCTTGCTTTTGGACATTTTGCCAAGCTGAAATACCGCCTCGATTAATTAAATTAGAATCTTCAATTGTTGCCATTAAATGTAGTAATAAGAGTAAGAATAAGGTCTGTTGTTCTCTGTTATGATGTTGCCTTAAAAATGGAAGAGCACTATTTTTAAGTGCAGGATAACCTAATTCTGCTTCACCGCGAATCCCCACAATACCATGTTCTAAATAAAGTTTTTCTCCATAACTTAAGTGTTCTTTTTGAGCTAAACCGGCAAAATCTTTAGAAATCAAGCCTTTTGTCATCTGTTTTACATAGTCAAAAATTGCTGCTGTATCTTTTTCAGTAAAAGGCAGCTCAAGTTTTTGATCATGAATTATTTTTCCTGTTGCGCTTAATAGTAAGGCAAAAGAAAAATTT
The DNA here is from genome assembly GCF_001465345.1 of Enterococcus rotai. Classification (NCBI taxonomy): domain Bacteria; kingdom Bacillati; phylum Bacillota; class Bacilli; order Lactobacillales; family Enterococcaceae; genus Enterococcus; species Enterococcus rotai. The sequence continues at coordinate 2,485,307 of NZ_CP013655.1, forward strand.
GCCCCTTTGTGCGTATTGACACCCTTTGTTTTAGCTAGCATGGAAGCTTCAGCCAATTGTCCAAGTGTACGAATTTTTTCAAACAAGGCAAAAGGTGTTCCCTCATGGTTGAATCCTAAATTAGCATACTCTGTTAAAAAGGGAGCCAGTGCAGTACTACTATCAATAAAAGTAAAATAATTCATGTCTGCATGTGCACCGCAACTTTTAGGATCAACTAAGCCAGGTTTAGGATAAAGGGCTGCTT